>JAEZIV010000433.1 GCA_023436515.1 Bacillota bacterium | reverse complement strand
ATCCGGTAGCAGAAAGCTCCACTATTGCTCAGGCAACGGAGACAAAGGAGATTGATATTATTGATTACTCAAAGGTAAAACCCAATGAAAGCGGACAAATAATGGTAGTGATGTTCCATAATTTTGTTGAAGCTTATCCAAAGGGAAATAATGATTACACCACTACCTTTGATGAGTTCAGAAAGCTTTTGAAGGAGTTGTATGAAAGAAAATATAGACTTATCAGTCTTACAGATATGCTCAATAACAATATTGATGTTCCGGCAGGTTGTATACCAATGGTCTTTACTTTTGATGACGCTACCTCGGGACAGTTCAATCTAATTGAGAAAGAAGGCGGGCTGGTTGTTAATCCACAGTCTGCAGTGGGGATAATGGAGGAGTTTAATAAAGAACATCCTGATTTCGGCTTACATGGTACCTTCTATGTGAATTTGGGTGTAAGCACCTTCTCAGGGAGCGGGAGTATGACTGATAGATTAAGCTATCTTGTGGACAAGGGTTTTGAAATTGGCAATCATACAAAAACTCATGTTTCACTGCCGGAGGTAAAGACAGTTCAAATAATGCTAGAGGAGGTTGGAGGTAATCAGGTATTAATGAATGAGATTATTCCGGGTTACTCATTTAATTCATTTTCTCTTCCATTTGGAAATGCGGCAAAAAACCTAAAAGAATATGTTGTTAAGGGAAGTTTTGAGGGTGTTGACTACAAACATTCTGCGATTATGCTGGTTGGAGCAAATCCAGCGCCTTCACCGGTTTCAGCAAAGTTCGACCCGATGGCTCTGCCGAGGGTAAGATCAACGGGACAGAAGAAGGTGGAATGCGACCTTGATTGGTGGCTCAATACACTGGAAAAGGGGAGTTCACAATATATAAGTGACGGTAACCCCGAAACAATCACAGTGCCGAAAGATAAGCAAAAGAATGTTGATATGTCAAAGCTAAACGGTAAGCAGCTAATAACCTATTAACCTATCAGTTAATGGTATCGGAGCCCCTGTAACAACAAAAATATTGTTACAGGGGCTTTTGTTATTAAAAGGAGGGTGAAGTATAAATCCTATCCAGAATGTTTACAATAAGCATGGGAATATATTATAATAAATGTTAAATAATGGGTTAGCATTTGTACAGTTTGTGTTAAAAAAATAAGGGAGAGGTTGGTAGAGATGAATCAAAGACAGATCAAAAAGATACAAACCGATACTGATGTAAAGCGCAAAGCAATTAAACAGGTTGTCGCACACTTAAAGAAAAAAATTACTTCTGATTATGTTGGAAGTGATAATCTTAAGGGGTGGCTAATTGAAATAGAGGCTATTCTGGCAAAAGAGGATTTTGATATCAAAGACTATATTCAGGCCAGGAAAAGCCTTAACGATATTATTGAACGGACCTTGGACGAGGAAATAAGATTTAGGCTTAGGGATTCCTGGTATAGCCTCGGAAAGGCTTTGGAAAAGAAAGCAAAAATCAACTGATAGGAATGAATTGCACCGCCAAGTGCGTAGATGGGAGATTATGATGTTTTGGAGACAGAAGAAAAAATCCGATCAAGGCGAGGAGCTATTGGAGAGAATTAAGAATGAAATTGAAATACAGTTAGGCAAAAAAGGTGTGGCTGTTTCAGGCATCAGCTTGAAGATTAATCCAAACAGTATAGCTCTCAGCATTTATTTAAGAGGTAGTAAAAGATTTGCATAAGCATGAGTCAGAGTCTACATTATGTATAATAATTAACTATTTATATAACAATAATCGATCTTATTTTAAAGGGGAAGCCGGCAAAAGTAATTTAACCGGCTTCCCCTATGCTTATTCTTCGGAATTGATGAAGGTCTTGGCCTTTTGAATAGAACTTAGTACAGTTTCAGCAGCAGGGCCTCCCACCAGCTTTCTGCCGGAAATACATTTTTCAAGACTGATTTCTGCGTAGACATCCTCTTGAATTTTGTCTGAGAAGCCTTTAAATTCCTCCATGCTCATCTCATCAATAGCCTTGTTATTATCAATGCAATAAAGCACCATTTTTCCGATTATCTCATGAGCACTTCGGAAAGGGATTCCTTTTTTTACAAGGTAATCGGCAATATCAGTTGCGTTGGTAAAGCCTCCCTGAGCAGCTTTATACATATTCTGCTTACGTAGCTTCATTGTTTTAAGCATGCTTGTGAACACAGGAAGACACATTTTAACGGTATCAACTGCATCAAAGATAGCTTCCTTATCCTCCTGCATATCCTTGTTATAAGCGAGAGGCAAGGATTTCATAACTGTCAGCAGTGTCATAAGGCTGCCATACACACGCCCTGTCTTTCCCCGGGCTAGCTCAGCCACGTCGGGATTTTTCTTCTGTGGCATTATGCTGCTGCCAGTGCTGAAGGCATCATCCAGCTCAACAAAGCCGAATTCATGGGAGGACCAGAGTATTATTTCCTCACTCATTCTGCTTACATGCATCATGAGGATAGAAAGACAGGAGGCAAGCTCAATTGCAAAATCCCTATCACTTACTCCATCAAGACTGTTTTGCGTAATATCAGCAAAGCCAAGCTCCTCAGCTACCATATATCTATCCAAAGGATAGGTTGTACCTGCAAGAGCACCTGAACCTAGTGGCAGCACATTCATTCTGTTGTAGCAATCCCTCAGGCGGGAATAATCACGCTTGAACATTTCAAAATAAGCCAGCATATGATGAGCGAAGGTTATGGGCTGCGCTCTTTGTAAGTGGGTATAGCCTGGTAAAATTGTGCCTGTATTTTCCTCTGATATTGCTATAAGCACTTTTTCGAGTGAAAGCACCATTTGACTTATTGCATTAATTTCATCCTTAAGGTACATTCTTATATCCAGGGCTACCTGGTCATTTCTACTTCTACCGGTGTGCAGTTTTTTACCTGCATCTCCAATTCGAGAGATCAGTATCTTTTCAACATTCATATGAATGTCCTCTGCATCTACCTCAAATTCAATTTTTCCATCCTCAATGTCCTTAAGTATTTCCTTAAGGGCATTTTGTATCAGCTGGCTTTCGTCAACTGAAATAATTCCGCACTTACCAAGCATTTTTGAATGAGCAATACTCCCTAAAATATCCTGCATGTACATTCTGCAATCAAACCTTATAGAGGAGTTAAAATCATCCACCAGCTTGTCGGTGCCTTTTTCAAATCTACCGCCCCAAAGCTTCATAATATACCCCATTCCGCCGCTGCCGCTGGCGGCTCAATTGTAATATCTATAATAGTGCGCGGCATCACAAGTATTAAGTAACCAAATACTCTACCTGATAAAGGGACAGCCCATTTCGGATTGTCCCCTTAAATGATATTTTATGATAAATGGTCTAGAAATTTATTTCATATCCTTGTTTTGAAGCATTTGAGCCCTTACCTTGAGAGGGAGGCCAAACAGATTTATAAAGCCTTCTGCATCCTTCTGATTGTATACTTCGTCCTTGCTGAAGGTAGCAATAGCTTCATTATACAATGAATAGTCTGATTTTGCACCAGCAGGCATGCAATTACCCTTATACAGCTTCATTCTTACCGTTCCTGTTACTGTTTCCTGAGTTTTGTCAACAAAGGCCGATAAGGATTCGCGAAGCGGAGTATACCATTGCCCGAAGTAAACCAGCTCTGCAAACCTTTGGGCAACTATATCCTTATAATGGAGGGTGTCTCTGTCAAGGCAGAGCAGCTCCAATTCTCTGTGAGCTGCGTAAAGTACAGTTCCTCCCGGAGTCTCGTAAACACCTCTGGATTTCATACCCACAAGCCTGTTTTCAACCATATCTACAATGCCTACGCCATTAGCTCCGGCTATTTTGTTTAAAACATCCATAAGCTCAATAGGACTGTATTCCACTCCGTTAACCTTCTTTGGTATACCCTGTTCAAAGTAGATTTCAACATAGGTGGGAGCATCGGGAGCTTTCTCAGGAGATACCATCAATTTTAGAAGCTTGTCATACTGGGGCTCGTTCCAAGGATCCTCAAGGTCTGAACCCTCATGGCTTAAGTGCCAAAGATTTCTGTCCATGCTGTAATTGTCCTTTTTGGTAACAGGAATGGGAATATTCCTCGCCTCAGCATAATCTATAGCATCTTCTCTGGATTTGATATCCCATATTCTCCAAGGAGCAATAATTTTAAGATGTGGGGCAAGAG
>JAEZIV010000357.1 GCA_023436515.1 Bacillota bacterium | reverse complement strand
GATTCAGGCTGTCACTGTTTTCATAAACATTAACGTTGGTTTGCTGAGCAGCATTATTTGCCGAGCTATTGGTTGAAGCAGATACATTTCCGGAATTGATAAACTTCTCAAGCTCAAGACTATTTTTTAATCTCAAGGCCTCAGCTTTTAATTCAGTCTCAGCCTTAATCTGTTCCTTCTTAAGAAGATAATCCTTGATTTCGCTAAATAGTTTAGGGCCAAAAATTAAAGTTATTGCTAATATAGGAATTAATATACTTAAATCCATGTATGATACTCCTCCTGAAATAAACTCATCAAACAAAACCATTATAGCATATTAATCCCCTACTTAACTAGTCAGCAAAAATTCATATATTATTGCCCTTTGTATTTGAGCATTTCTTCTAGTACTGCATAAGCATTTTCATTTTTTATTTTTGATGTTTTATTATTATCATATTCAACTCTTACTGCCAGATAGTAGTTTTCGGGCGGAAATCCGAGGTCAAGAAGATATTTTATTTTTTTCATTGGCAGAGCATAGATATGTTCATCACTCTGTCCCTCAAGCTTTGCTTTTATCATATCAGCTCCGGCAATATCAATATTAAACTTTTTAACGAGCTCATCCAAGGGTTCAAAGGCTCCACGCTCCATAAATCTTTGTAAGTTGTAGCCATCAATAAGCATAATTTGGACACCACTTGTTGAAAATTCCACATCCACCCTTTGTCCCATCATGGGTACAAAGGCTAAAGTTTTAAGGCCGTCATCATTTACATCCTGAATATCCTTTTGAAGCTCTTTATTGACATGTTCCTGAGCCTCCTCGCTTATTTGCCTTCCATCAGTAGTATATCCGATTTGAATATCCGGCTCTGTGTCTCCTCCGGCCAGTATGATTATGGGTATTGCTATAAGAATAACAACCAAACCAACCAGAACATGATACTTGTAATAATACCAAAAATTTGACAACTTCTCTGACATTAGTTATTTACCCTCTTTCTCTTTAATTAAGCTTACTTCTGAGCATTTTTTATCAACAATGAAAGTGTTTGAATTTATCCAGGAGCCTTTGCAACTAATATCAATTATAAAGGTTGGTATTACGTTAATGTCAATAGTAAAAATGAAATCTTAACCAAAACCGGAAATATTTTTACTCTGAGCAGTAAGGTGATAAAAACAAAAATGCCTTATCCCGAACAACCTAGCAGGATAAAGCATTCTAATCTTATTTTTATTAACTTGCAAGGCTTTACATCAAGCTCTGTATATTGCATAGGTTTGAATAAACTCCATTGAGCCTTAACAGCTCCTCATGCTGTCCCTCTTCAGCAATTTTCCCGTTTTCCAGAACGATGATCTTATCTGCCCTTTTTACGGTTGATAGTCTGTGAGCAATAACAATAAGCGTTCTGGTTCCGGCTATCTTATTTATTGCTCGTTGAATTTCTGTTTCGGTTTCAGTATCAACTGCCGAGGTAGCCTCATCCAGTATTAGTATCGGTGAATTTCTGAGAACTGATCTCGCTATAGAAATTCTCTGCTTCTGTCCTCCGCTTAATCGTACTCCTCTTTCACCAATTACAGTCTCATAGCCTTCGGGCAAAGACACTATATAGTCATGAATGCAGGCTGTCTTTGCAGCCTCCTCAATTTGTTCCCGAGTTGCATCCTTACATCCATAGGCTATGTTTTCAGCGATGGTTCCATTGAACAAAAATACATCCTGCAGTACAATACTCAGTTGATTTCTTAAGGATTCCAGTGTCATATCCTTTATATCAATTCCATCCATTAATACCTGTCCCGAATTCGGATCATAAAACCTTGCTATAATAGCAGAAACAGTTGTTTTTCCCACACCGGTAGGCCCCACCAGTGCAATCATCTGCCCCGACCTTATTTTAAAGCTTATGTCATCGAGAACAGGAATGTTATCCTTATATGAAAATACAACATTTTTAAACTCGATAGCACCTGACAATTTACCAACCTTTTTGGCCTGTGGTGTATCCTTTATGTCTGGCTCTGTATCCAGTACCTCAAACACTCTTTCTGCACCGGCGAGTGCCATTTGCATATCCTCCACAATTCTGGTAAGAGTGGAAATAGGCGTGTAGAAAAGATTTAGATAAAGGAGAAACGCCACCACCTCTGATATGCTCAGGCCCGTTTTCAAGGCCAGCAGAGGTCCGGCAATCAACACTATTACGGTTCCTATGGAGGATATGAAGTTTACAGCAGGGTTCAGTATGCCGGAATAAAACAAGGCCTTTATAAGCGCTGATGAATGCTCCTGTGATTTTTCTGAAACCTTGCCAAGCTCGTATTCCTGTTTGTTAAATACCTGTATTTCCTTCATCCCGGAAAAATTGTCCTGAAGCACTGCATTCAGCTCAGCTACTTTGGCCTGACCAACCTTAAAGTACTTTCTTATTTTTCTCAGAACAACTGATAACAAAGCAATAAATGGTATAGGTATACATACCAGTAAGGCTAGCATAGGGTTTATTATAATGAGTATAACAAGCACTCCTATGAGGGTTACTATATTCGTAATAAGATCAGGAATAGCGTGTGCAATAAGGTTTTCAAAGGTATTTATGTCATTGACCACCCTTGACATTAGCTGCCCTGTCTGTTTGTCATGATAATAGCTCATGGAAAGCTTCTGAAAATGATCATACAAAACGCCTCTCACTCTGGCCACCAGGCTCCAGGAGGCAACATGAGCATAATAGTTATTCAGGAACTGAAATACGGCTCTTAAAGCGAATAGACCCAATAATACAAGGGCTAATATAACAACAGTATTCATTGATTGCTTGTACTTTCCAGTTTCCATGATAGACACTATTTTAGCTGTTATGTATGGTGCAACAAGGTTAATACCTGAAATCATAAACAGTGCAATTGTTGCCACAACCAGATATCTGGTCCAGGGCTTTGCCATTCTAAACAATCTGATTATATGTTTCATACTTCACTCCGGTTCTAAATATAATTTTCAACGAGCAATATTATAACACTTGGAGTATTTAAATAGTATGGATAAAATTATATTTAGAGAAATTATAAGATAATACATCAATAAAACAGCTATCAGCATAAAGAAAGTGTCAATCGCATAATTGACACTTTGAAAAAGCACTTTATTTATTTCCACTGTCTACTCGACAAGGGCAATCGAAATTTCCCAACAGCCTCTTCTCTTACTTATCCATGGTGTTCTTTATTTTATCAAATAATTCTTGGGTCTAGGCAATATCAGCATAATTGATTAGTACCAGCCCTCCGTCTTTTTTATGTACAGCTATAAAGGGCTTTGTCATATCACCGATAAAAAGAATTGATTTATCATAGCCTTCCAGCTTATGATGTCCGAACAGTTTCTTGCCTATATCTGCACCGTTTGTTTTCATTAAGACACGCGGAAGCTGCTGTTCAATGGTTATCTTTTCAATCTGGTCCTTATTAATCTGCGTGCCCCATACTCCTGAAACTGAAATCGATTCAGTGCTTACTTCCACATGTCTCTCCTTGGTAAATGAGGGCATGTATGCAAGTAGCACAATTACACCAATCAGAATCAGGGCAATTATTCCTCCGAAAACCTTTGTCCTTATCCCCCTTTGAGCTTCTTCCAATAGCAATATACATGCCAATCACTGTTATAAACGGTATTACTACCGTCAATACAGTACTAAAGAGGATAGTTAAGAAGTTAATCCTACTTTTATTTTCTTTTTTCAAATTTCTGTAAATTTCATTTACAAGCTCAGCTATTTCATTACTTTCGACCCCTTTACAAAAGGCTTCGGCTAAAACACATCGCATTTCATTCGATAACCTCTCAATAATAGCCACCTTGGTTTGTTGGAAGTTAAGATTGATAATGGCACCTTTTCTGCGATCCAGTTTTACATAACCATCGTTTTTTAGTAATGAATAAGCCTTATTAACTGTATGAAGATTAATCCCATATCCTCTTTATCTTATATATTAATATCAGCTGTATTTACTCAATAGTTCATGTTTTATCTTCCATAAGTCAAGGGATAAGTCCACATAATATTGTCTTGGATTATCAAATCTCAAAACATCATCCCACATGGTATCAACCTGCATTTTGCAGTAATCCCGGATGGTATTGATATCGGGGCTATTGTAGATACATTTCCCTGCTTCAAACACTTTTGTAAGTATCTTTTTTGCAGTGAAGTTTGTTACGGTTTTTCTTTTCCAGGTATGGACAGGATCAAAGATTTCATAGGGCTTTGTATCGTCTATTTCCTCTGAATGGAGGGTAATAACATCTGCAATCGCCTTCCCGCTTGTTTTATCAAACAACCTGAATACCTGTTTATGTGAAGGATTTGTGATTTTTCCAACATTTTCACTAACCTTTATTTTCGGAACAATAGTTCCATTTTCCTCGATACCCGCAAGCTTATATACTCCTCCGAAAACCGGTTCGCTTTTTGATGTAATCAACCTCTCCCCAACTCCAAATATGTCGATTTTTGCACCCTGACTCAGGAGCTCCCTGATAACAAACTCATCCAGTGAATTTGACGCAATTATTTTACAGTCGGGAAAACCTGCTTCATCCAGCATTTTTCTTGCCTGGATGGACAAATAGGTTAAATCACCGCTGTCTATCCTTATGCCCTTAGGTCTACAACCTCTTGTAACAACCTCTTCATTAAATATACGGATTGCATTTGGAACACCGGATTTTAGAACGTTGTAGGTATCCACCAGAAAAACACAATTATTGGGATATACTTGGGCATAAGCTCTGAACGCATCCAACTCCGTAGGGAAAAACTGAATCCAGCTGTGTGCCATTGTTCCGGTTGCAGGAATATTCATATCTCGATCTGCGATAGTACATGCAGTTCCAATACAGCCCCCTATATAGGTTGCACGAGTACCGTAAATGGCACTGTCGTAGCTATGTGCCCTTCTTGAGCCAAATTCCATCACCGGTCTGCCTTGGGAAGCTCTCACTATTCTGTTCGCCTTCGTAGCTATAAGACTCTGATGGTTGATTGTTAATAAAACCATGGTTTCGATAAGCTGAGCTTGAATTATCGGCCCTTTTACAACTAATATCGGCTCGTCAGGAAATACGGGAGTTCCTTCCGGCACAGCCCATACATCGCACGTAAACTCAAAGCTCCTGAGGTAGTCCAGGAACTCCTCCGAGAACATTTTCTTGCTTCTGAAATACATAATATCTTCTTCGGTAAATTTCAAAGTCTTTAAATATTCAATTAACTGTTCCAACCCGGCAACAATTGCGTATCCTCCTCCATCAGGAACTCTTCTAAAAAACATATCAAAGTAGGCAATCTTATCCTTAACCCCATTAATATAAAAACCATTGGCCATTGTAAATTCGTAAAAATCTGTCAGCATGGTTAGATTTCTGTTATCACTCCAATTTATACTCATAAGTCCTCACTCCTTCTATTTTTATCATTCTGTATTAGCAATTTCTTTAGCTGCTTGGCAAGCTGCCCGCTCAAGTAATCCAAATAAAAGACTAGACTCCTTACAGTCAGCAAAGCTCAGGTGTCAGTGTATTCACAATATCACTTTGTATATATTCTAGCAATACTCAATATGATTTTTTCCTGATAAACCTCTCCTACATTATTAGTATAATTATGAATTATCATGTAGAATAATATTAAGAACTATGCCCAAAACAATTAGTAATATAATGGAGTCAGTATGAATTTTATAGTATTTGATCTTGAGCTTAATCAGGATTTCTCATCCATGGAAGTCAGGAATGCCGCTAAGTCCCAACCTTTTGAGATAATACAGATAGGTGCCGTTAAGCTTGATTCTGCATTAAATAAGGTTGGCTCCTTTAATAGATTTGTAAAGCCGGCTATTTATAGAAGGGTAAATCCCTTCATATCAGATTTGACCGGAATTACTGATCAACAGCTGGACAGTGAAGTTCATTTTCCCGAAGTATACCGGGAGTTTATAGATTTCGCAGAAGGAGCCGGCTCTGTTTTTGCTGTCTGGGGCACCTCAGACATGAAGGAATTGTACCGGAATGCCGAGTTTCACAGCTTGAGCTTAAAGTCTCTTTCAAGAAAATACATAAATATTCAGCCCTATGTTTCTCTTTATTTTAACTATTCATTAAAGCATCTGTTAAGATTGGAGCATGCGGTTAAGGCTCTAAACATCCCTGGTGCTTATCCTTTCCATGACGCTTACAATGATGCTTACTATACTTCAGAAATTTTCAGAAAAATATATAGTCCCTTTATACAGCCTAAAATTTATGATCCGTCCGAGCTGCCTGTCAAACCACTCAGGCAACCAAAACGAGTCATTGATATTGAAGGACTGATAGGGCAGTTTGAGAAAATGTATGCCCGAGAGATGACTGCTGAGGAAAAGGGTATCATTTTACTGGCTTATAAAATGGGAAAAACCAATCAATTTCTCAAGTGATTGGTTTTTCTCTTATTATATTCATTTATATTTCATTAACCTGTACCCATTGCCGCTCGGCAATTGAAAGCTCTACTGCCTCAAGCACCTGGGAGCATTTCATTCCGTCATAAAAATCCGGTGTGAGCTTTCTGTCATGAGCTATGGCTTCAACAAATTCATACATTTCATGAACAAAGGTATGCTCATAGCCTATTACATGTCCCGCAGGCCACCATGCTGCCATATAAGGATGAACCTCCTCGCTGGCCTGAATAAGTCTGAAGCCTTGAAGTCCTTCAGGATCGTCAACATTGTAATACTGAAGCTCGTTCATACGCTCAAACTCAAACTTAAGGCTTCCCTTACTACCATTAATCTCAAAGGACATGTCATTTTTATGTCCGGCTGCAAACCGTGTAGCTTCAAAGGAGCCAAGAGCGCCATTTTCAAATTCCGTTAAGAACAATGTAGCATCATCAACTGTAACCTGACCCTTTTGAGTTGTGTCCTGTGCCTTTCCGGACAAACCAATCATTTTTTCAACAATTGGTCTTTCCTTTATAAAGGTTTTTTCCATACCCATAACACTTTTGAAATCTCCTACAAGAAACCTTGCAATATCAATAAGATGTGCACCTAGATCCCCATGGGAACCCGAGCCTGCAACACTTTTATCCAATCTCCAAACCAACGGAAACTCAGGGTCAATAATCCAATCCTGCAGGTATTTTGCCCGGAAATGAAAAATTTGTCCCAATTTTCCCTCAGCTATAATTTTTTTTGCCAGCTGAATTGCAGGAGCAAAACGATAGTTAAAACCGATCTGATGCTTCACACCGCTTTTTTCAACAGCTGCTAGCATCTCGCGGGCATCCTTCAGATTCAAGGCTAAAGGTTTTTCACAGAAGATATGCTTACCATTCTCTGCTGCAGCAATGGCTATTTCCTTATGAGCATTACTTGGCGCAGTGATATCAATCAGGTTAATATCCGGCCTTGCAACAAGCCTCTCCCACGAGGTTTCATATTCCTCCCAGCCTAATTTCCCGGCAGATTCCTTTACCCACTGTTCTTCTCGTCCGCATAAAACCTTCATTCGAATATTGCTGCTGGGGTTAAAAAACATATTCAGCCTTTGAAAGGCGTTACTATGGGCTTTACCCATAAATTTATATCCGACCAGTCCGATATTTATCTCATTCACAACAACACCTCCATATTCTCTAAAGTTCATTATACAGACCTATGCCCACCATATCTCTCCGACATTTTCAAAAGCAATAACATCCTTTAAGAAGCTTATAGCCTTCTGAAGTCCTTCATTTACCGACATTAAGCTGTCTTCATGCTCAATGCTCAGAACATCGTCATAGCCCACCATTCTGAGGTTGCTGACTATGTCCTTCCATACCTGGTGTCCGTGTCCGTAGCCCACTGACCTGAATACCCAGGAACGATTAATTTCATCTCCATAATGCTTTACATCCAATACACCGTTTACTGCTGTGTTGATCTCATCAACCTTTGTGTCCTTCGCATGGAAGTGATATATTGCTGATCCAAGCTTTCTTATAGATGCTACGGGATCAATTCCCTGCCAGAACAAATGACTCGGATCATAATTTGCTCCAATAACCTCTCCAATTGCTCCTCTAAGCTTTAACAGAGACTCGGGATTGTATACACAGAAGCCCGGATGCATTTCAAGGCATATCTTATCTACACCATGCTCTAAAGAGAACTTTGCTGTCTTTTGCCAGTAAGGTAAAAGAACATCATTCCACTGGTAATCCAAAATCTTAAGAAAATCATCCGGCCATGGACAGGTTACCCAGTTGGGATACATTGATCGGGCTGAATCTCCGGGACAGCCAGAGAAGGTAATTACTCTGTTAACTCCAAGCTTTTCAGCTAGTAGAACTGTATTCTCATAATCACTATGGAATTTCTCCGCTATTTCCTTTTGGGGATGTACGGGGTTACCGTGACAACTCAAGGCACTAATCTCAAGATTATATCTTTTGACAAGTTCTTTTAAGTTCTTAATTTTACCTTCGTCTGCCAGTAATTCCTCTGGGTTTGCATGAGCATTCCCTGGATATCCCCCGGTACCCAGCTCTACTGCCTGGACTCCGGACTCAGACAAGTACTTCAATGCTTGCTCTAAATTTTGATTGGATAGTAATACAGAAAATACACCTAGTTTCATGAAAGGACACCTCCGACTTTTGTAATTAATTGTTCTGGTTTACTGCCAGAGCCCTATGTATAATAGAAGGCTATTTGTATTTCAAAATTATACAAATAACTAAGCTCTAAGGAAATGGACAAATCTATACAAAAGATATATTTTTGTAAACACTATTAAACTTATAGCAAATTAAATTCCATTAACAGCTGCGCCGCTTCTTCTGCCTGTTCCTTCTTGACTAATATCCTGGGTTGGAGACCACCAGGTGCAATTCCAACGTCCTCTCCCTGTATAAAGTAGATTATTCCCTCACTATCAAATATAGCTTTTATTTGAGAAAGCTCCGTAGTTCCAAATGTGGTTCTGATTAATTGGTACTCAATATATTGCTGGCTCCTCGAGGACTGCCTATCAGTTATTTCGGTGGGCAGAGTATCGACCAGCAAAACCTTGCAATCTGAACATTGTGTAAAACCTTCCCGATACTCACATTTACATTGGGGACAAAACATAAGAAACTCTCCCTTCTTCTACTTGAAATACTACACTCCGAGCAATATTCTTTTTAATATTATACCATATTTGGTATTTATTATTTGTATGACATGAGTAATGCCTACTTCAAAACGAAAGCCAAGCAATCACTGTGTAGGATTACCTGGCCCGATATTTTGTTATTTAGTAATGTTGGTAATGCAAAGATCAAAAATCTTATTTTTTCTGGGGCTTGTCATTGAAATATCCATTAGGAGCTGCCGGATAATCGTTATACTTCCATTCTCTTTTAAGCACCCCAGTTAAGGATTTCATATATTTATCCGAAACAAGAAAATAATTTAAATCTCTATCATTATCATTAAATGTGGGATCAAGATGATAATAATTTCCATTGAGCTTTACCAACAACCAGGAGTGGTTTTCCTCTCCATTTTTAATGGCTGTGGGAGTTACTTTTCCAATAACATATACATTTTCAATTCCTACCTCTGTTAATAGTAAGCCCATTAGTTTCGTATAGGCATCACATACTCCTTCGCCATCTTTAAGTATCCCAATGGCCTCATAGCAATATAATAGCCCTCTCGGAGTAGGGTCGTATTCCATGTTCCCTCCATAATAAGTATTGTCAATTACATATTTATGAAGTGCCACAACCTTCTCATAATTGCTCATACTACTGGTTGTAACTTGACTGACAATTCTTTTCACCTCAGATATTACGTAGTCATATTCACCCTGAGAATATAGACTTTTTGTAAAATACCTCGCATATTTTTCAGAGATTTTAGCCTGAGTACGAATTGCCGGCGGCATCAGAAAGGTACCATCTGACTTCAAAACTCCCATTGACTGATAATAGCTTGGATAAGGCTGTACAGCTGCAACACCTCCACTGAAGGAATTAGCCATTACATACTGTGGCTCCTTAAAGACTGTCCCGTCCTTGTTTATATAGCCATATGCCCTAATTTTTTTACCATATACATCCCTTAATACATCATCTACCTGCACTACTGCTCGTCCCTCACTGAAATTCTCAGCTTTGACAAATTTGTGTTTTTTTCCGGTCTGTTTGACATATACTTCATCAAATATTTCACCCTTCATACTAACAAATGCATAGTATTTATCACATAACAGTAAAATCATACCTTCCTTTACGCTAATTATATGATCGGAGGGTAGCTTAACAGGTTCCATTTTTGTATTTATCAGATATCGGTTAAACTTAATGACTCTGTTATCCGAGTCTGTTTCTGAAAAACCTCCCTGAAGGAATTTTTCTTTGGTTGTATTGTCAGTGTAATAACCTAAGCCTCCATCAAACATTGGTTTTACAAGCTTGAGATTCTCTGTAACGTATCCGACCTTTTGTTTCAGATCCCCTCTATAGGTTGGTACTTCACATACTTCAGCAATTATTCCGTCAATCCCGGGATTATCATTATAGTAATAATACCCTGTTTTTAACAAAATTTTGCCTTTCTTGTCTATAATATTTACCTTTTGATCTTTATCCAGAACCACTGCATAACCCTTTCGAAAATCGTAACTACCATAGAACCTATCCTTAAAGGCAGACTTACCCGTGCTATCTATGTAGCCGGTATATGGCTCATCAGGTGATTCTATAAAATATCTGACTGCTGCCAGACCTTCTGAAAAGGCTTTTGCATCTACAAATTGAGGTTCAATAACCCATTTTCCTTTTTTATCAACATAACCGTACTTTCCTACTTTTTTATCTAGCTTTGGTACGAGCTCTACCTTACTTACGTTTTTAGCATCTGAACTGGAATAAGCATCATAAGTGGTCACAGTAAGCACTATAGACAAAGATAATAGTAATGTACACATTAAGTATGTAATCAGTTTTTTCATAATATCTCTCCTATTTCCATTTTATTTTGCCATCAGTAGTCACTTCTGCTTCTTTTCCGTTTTGATATAATACATATTTATCGTTTTTTATGTCTACTTTATCAAAGGTGGGTTTTGCCAACCATGTACCATCCTTCTTTATTACTCCATACAAGTTCTTCCCATTCTCATATACGCATACAATTGCAACTCCGCCTTTAAATGGGAATCCATGTAGCAAATAAAACTTATCACCTATTATGACCTTCCCCTTATGATCAATGTATTTCCCTCCCGAACCGGCATCAACATAAGCCAAGCCTTCACTATAGCTTGTGGCACTCTTATATATGTCACTGACTCGCTTTCCGCTGGTATCGATAAAATAATTCTCCAGCACTTCCTTTTGTGCCAAACCAACTCCTTCGCTAAAAGGTTCTGCATATAAATACTCTTCATTATTTAAGAACTTATTATTCTTGTTTATGTATCTCCACTTGCCGTTAATCCGAACAGTTGCAATATTTTCCCCTACTCTGCACATAGTTTCAGAAACAGGTTCTATTACTGAACCATCCATGAACGCTATTCCCCATTTTTCACCCTTTTTAATATGGAAATAATCAAGTTTTACTTCTTTTCCGTCTACTTGTATAGAGCCCCTGAATACACTATCCCAGACTGCCCTTACAACATAAGTAAGATCTTCCCTTACATAGCCGATTTTATCACCCTTTGTAACTCTCGCCAGACCATCCTCAAAAACACCTATGCTGTCAAAATCACCAACTGCACTGTTTTTATCTGCTTTCATTGGCGTAAAATCATTATTTAAGTAAAATTCCTTTCCATCTTTTTTTACCTTAACTACAGGAGGTTTACTTTTATCGTCTTTATGCGAATAGGAGCCATCGGGGTTTTTAGTTTTTATTTGAGTGAGATAATAATTGGTGTAAATATAGTCATAGACCGGCTCAAGGATAACCTTTCCGTTTCTATCTATAATACCTTCTTTCCCATTTAGCTTTACTCTTGCAAAGCCATTTTCGAAGTAGTAGATATCATCATATTTCGGTTCAACCAAAAGCTTATTGGTTTCAATATCAAGCAGGCCTACCTTACCGTTAGCCTGAACCTTTAGTAAGCCAAACATACTTAAATGACCTACTGAATCAAATTCTTTATTGTCAAGGAATTCTCCGTCTTTTGTTATTAATACTGTTTTTCCATCCAGTTTTGCATACTGCCATTCTCCCAGATCCCTTATTTCATCATAAACAGTCTTCAGTACTTCCTTGCCGTCTCTTCCAAGAAGTCCAAACTTGCCATTAAGCTCAGTTTTATATAGTACCTTTTTTGAATCCCAGTGGTGGAGCCAGTCATACTTAGGTTCTACCACCGTTCCATTATTAAAGTAAAATCCCGACAATTCTTTTCCGTTTATTTTTTGAAAAGTTTTAACTCCCTCTTCAAAGATCAAGACAGAAGAAAACACAGGTTCTATAACCTTGTCTCTTTTTATGTCATAAAATCCATTCAGCAGCTCTTTCCCATTTATACGAATATAACCCAAATCAACTTCATAATTGCTTATCGATATAAATCTATATTTAGCATCTACAACAAGCTTGCCCTTAGAGTCAAGAACTCCATATGCTTCCTCACCATTTACTCTGTTAAATACAACAGTAAACTCACAACTTGAGCCTTGATTGGAATATTCCTGAATGTAGTCAAACTGAGGAGTAACTAAATATGTACCATCCTTTTTAACAAAACCATACTTTCTAGTAGCCTTGTCTTCACCAACCCCTACAATTGCCACTTCGATATTGGTTTTGGGTATCTTGTGAAAATCCCTTACCTCATCAAACTTGGGCTTAATTATGTATTTACCTTCTTTGTTAATAAACCCGTATTTAATTTTCTTACCGGAATCACTAACTCCAACACCGGCTACTCCTGATACAAAGGCCCTGGCATCCCTGAATTGTGGCTTTATCTTTGTATTGGCTTTAGTATCAATAAAGCCATATTCCCATTCACCGCTATAAACACCTGCAACAGCCAAGCCTTCTGAGAAAACACCAATGAAGTCATATGCCGGCTTCTGGGTTGCATTTGCATTGATACTCGTGGAGCACAGAGTAAGTATGAAACAAGTAATTAACAACAATCCTAATTTTTTCATAAACTTTTCTCCTTGACTATTTTTGTTGCATTATTGCATTACTTCTTAAAGTTATCATAATTTGCATAATTATGTCAAATAATGATAACTGTACTTAAGCGTCTAGCTTATATCAGCCGATCAAAGGCAACTGAATAGGATAGATTTTTTCTTCACCGCTCCGCTATAATGACAATAATCAGCAGAAATGGTGGTAATATGCTCACTCCCAAATTTTTCTTTGTAACTTTGCGTGTCATGATAAAACAACCCCTTATTCTGTGTTGGTATTATTAAAACACAGAATAAGGAGTTGTTTTGGAATTCTATGTTATGAACTCCATAAGAATTTCTTATGTCAGACAGGATTTCTCCTTTACCTTTTTATTCTAATAACATCTATACCAGTTAGGGTATTAATTCCGGTGAGTATCTCATTTGCTTTTCCCTTGCCTAATCTAGCATCAATTTGCTTTTGGAGCTTTTCAAGATGTTTTCCTGCATTATCCACTTTTATTTTCCCCCATTTCCATCACTGCTTTTTATTGAAGGGTATCACTAGTTCCATATAGGTGGTTTCAGGTGTACTGGTATAATATAACTCCGGAACAAAGGCATCCATCACAAAGTTGTGCTTTTCGAGCCATAGACCACTGTATTTTATTGCCTTATCCAGTGCAACAGTAACCAGCTCTTCGAAATTACTTGCCTCGAACCCGCAAATTATATACTCCCTGGCTGGAAGCTGCCACATTTGAAGCTTCTCATCCGTCACCCCAGGCTCAACCTCTGCTCCTGCGAAATAAGAGAAGCAGCCCTCCGGTGCATCCCCCATATAGGCAACACCCACCTCTCGACCATTAGGTATGCGGTTTATTTTACCTTTCTCCTGATGGAAACGTTTCCATATTTCTCCCGGCACATCAACACCGGTGGACTCGCCTACGGGAATCTGTCCAGCAATAGAAACATAGCCAAGGACCCCCATGAAATTAATCGGTTCATTGATGAATTTACGGTTCATTTCTAAAACAAGCCCATCGCTAATCAGTGGTACCACTTCATCGATTAAGGTATAGCCAAGTAATAAATCAGGCTTGTCAAAGTGGTTGAGAGAGACCGGCTTTTCTCGGTATTGCTCTGGAGTCATGCCATAGGCTTCCTTGAATGCCCTTGTAAAGGTTTCATGGCTGCCGAAGCCGTAATCCAAGGCAATATCAAGTATACGCTTACTTTTATCTTCCAATACTTTTATTGCTCTAGCCAACCGCCGCAGCTTTATGTATTCCCGAGCCGGCTTCTTAACTAGACGACTAAACAACCGCTGATAATAGAATAGTGATAGTGCGGCTATCTCTGCTAATTCTTCAATTTCAATCTCTTCTCCGATATGTTCCTCAATATAATCCAGTGTTTTCTGGATTGCTTCCCATGCGTGCATTTTATGCACCTCCTCTATAAACAAGGTTACATGAATTTGTATGATCTCGGTTGACGGTGTCTGCTCTTTATATTGTTTATTAATAGATAATGGGAAATTAATAGAGAAGATCAGGCTAAAGACAAATTCCTTTTAATATGTTTACATATTATAGAAAACTTTAACCTAAAGACTTAAATTCCGGAACTTAATTTTCTAGAACACATCTGGTGCTATTTGAGGTAGTTCACTCTCTGGAACATTATTATCATCAATTATAAGTTTATACATTTCATCAGTTAAAAAGATGGCTCTTAGGTCATTCCCTCCATATAAAATATATATGCGTTCACTTGATCCTGAATTTTCCAAGAGATTATTTATAATGGAAAAGCACCTATTTGTACTCAATTCCCATATGTTTTCCGATTCAATTTCTTTTTCATTATATATCTCGTAAAATTTTCCATTAACTGTAACATTATACCCTTTATCAGAATACATTTCATCAGAAACAATAACCTTCACATTTTGCTTTTGAAGAAACTCACTAATACTTTCTAAAAAGTGTGATACACCGCCCTCTGCAAGGCTTTCAGCATCTGTTGAAAAATCTCTACCTGAATCTTCCCAACCATAAATGTATCCTGCTTCAATTGATGCCTTTTTTACATTTTCCACCTGTGATTTGTCAATGTACTTATAATAGCCTTTAGCCTCTAATTCAGAAATCAGCTTACTTATGCCAAAATTCGATTCGTTATCTTTTTTGGTGTCCTCGGAATTCGTACTACATGCTACTAATACAATAAAAATTACAATTATTGCCATAGGTCTAAACATTTTTTTCATCCTTATCTACGTTCCTTTTCTTTACCAATTACTGCTTTCTAATAATTCTATCATTACTAGTTTGTTCCATCAACTGCACAAATAATAAGCATTATACTCCATGTTAATAACCCAGCCTTAAACCTTTCTCGTCAAATTCAGGCAGGGAGCCACCTATACCGATATTACCCTTTAAAACTCACATAATGGAGATAGAAGGGGTTATGTTAATCCAATATTGACTACACACTTTATTATCTCCTTGTTCTCTTTGGTATTCTTCCCAAAAGGATTATAACAACCCAAGTTTCCTTAGTATATTGATAAGTTTTCTCGTACAAAAAGTCCATAAGCATGAATAAATGAAGGCAAATATTAAGTAAAACAGAACTATAGTTAAAGAGAACGGCTTGGATAAATCCCCAAATGCCGGTATATCAACCACATATGTCAATACAACCATTCCGGCAAATAAACAAACTGTAGATAAAAGGAGCGTAAG
>JAEZIV010000296.1 GCA_023436515.1 Bacillota bacterium | reverse complement strand
CTTCTACGTCCACATAATGTCTTTTCGGAATAATTAAAATATGACCTTCATTTATTGGGTCACTATCAAGGAAAGCAATAACCTCCTTACCCTCATAAACATAATCGGGAGTAATTTCGTTATTTGCTATTTTGCAAAAAATACATTCCATAAGGTTCTCCATATTTATTCTATCGTGTATTCAACAACACCTAATTATTGTTATCGGTTTCAGATAATACTACATCTGGAAGAATATGATGTCAAGTCTCATTCATTTCCTAATATTCAGTTTTCAAAATCCTGTCTTCCCCTGAGATTTCGCGGCTTTCTATAACAATTCAGTTCTGAATCAATAACATTATATCAATAATATATTTGTGCTTAATCGGAGTAAATGAGTATTTTTGCATTAAAATGTACCATTACCGTAATAGAAGCACTCAAATTAATCGAAGCTATCGTTCCTATATCATTAGTTAACCCTTATAAAGAATTAGGTTAGTTTTTTTGTAAAGCAGACAATCCTATTTGCCTCAGTAAATCCGACTCTCTTATGGAATTCAATACTGCTGCTATTTACTAGTTCACAATCGGAAGCCAACTCCTTGCAACCATTCTCAATCGACCACTTTTCTGCAAATCCAATAAATAACCTTGATATTCCTTGTCCCCTATAACTAGGATTGACATAAATACCCTCAATGTACCCAACTGGCCTTGATTCTGTACCTTCTACATAGTCTCTTCTAATCGAGAGATTAATAAATGCAATATAGTGATTGTCAATCAAATACATAAACGCATTTTCCTTACCCTCTCGGAAAGACTCCACTAATTCATCTATACTACAATCTGGCCACAATTGCTTACATAAATCTGCCCAAACATTAACGTTTTCCTCTGAAACTGAAATTATCATTTAGAAACTCCCTCCATACTAATTCAGTATCAATAGCATCTTTACCATATACCATATAAGTATATAAAAACAACCATTTAAACACAATAAACACAATATCTTAATATAGTAAAATATTAATCTCTACCGCACTAGCTAATTTTCAAAGTCCAACTTTCTTTCCATTGCATATAATTAAATCCTGTCGCAGTTTTTAATTTTACGCCTGATTGTGGATAAAAAATACCGCTATTCATTTGCTGAATATGCGGTAGTGATTATAGCTTCTATAATCGTGCATTACGGACAATACTATCTAAATCAATGACTTAGTCAAGTTTAAGATTAATAATGCAATATCAAATTCTTAAGTTCAGCAAAATTATTAACCGTATTGCCGGTATATTGAACATTCCTGCTGTTAAATAAAATAGTACTCATTCCAAGCTTGCTAGCAGCATCTAAGTTTCCTTCTCTGTCATCTATGTAGAAACATTCTTCTGCAGCACAACCCAGTTGCTTGATTGCCAGCCGGAAAATACGCTCATCAGGTTTTTGAATTTTTAAATCACCGCTGATACAAATCACATCAAAGAATTTATTGATATCGAATTTTTCACGGATATATTTACTCCACCTACTGGAATCATTCGATATAATAGCTAACTTATATTGATTACTTAAGTGAGCAATAAAATCCAAAAAACCCTCGTTCAGTTCCATGGTATCTAAATATTCCTTCTCAATTTTCTCTAAATCACCTTGAAATCCAATAGCCTCCCATACCTCTAATGATGTTAATTCTCCTACATCGGCTTTAAACCAAGGTATATATATTTCCTCTTGCTTTAAATCAGGGAAAGCCCGTTGAACATATGGAACAAAATCTTCTCCTGTCTGTTTTACTATTACTCCATACATATCTAATACAATAGCTTTCATAATTTTATCCTTTTCTCCAAATCCCAGTTTATAAATATATATTTTTAAAGCATTATATGAAAGGCATAATTTTGACAGTCTATACTCTGATTCACTTCTTTTCGTCCAGATTCACCATTCACTCTGGATAACGAACTTAGTCTATTTTTCCTTAAACATTATATCCGGAGTATGCTAGTAAATCAACCAGCAGCCGACTTTTCTGTTGTCAAAGTCATGTTTTTCCTTTACTGACTCCAGCATCATGTCCCACCACGCTTTTGCCAGTTCTTATCCTTGTTCGCTTTCGGGCGGCATCTCGATTTTTTGAAGCACAGTCGCTTTGTCACATAGACGATTCATTGTGTTCATAGCTGCCATGCCGCTATCCATATTAAAATGGCTGCGAAGATGGTCAAGAGCCGTATCATCAAAATGCTTAATCAATCCTTAGTACTCATTTTTCATTTGCAGATTGACTATAATATCCGCATACTTCTTGAAATCAACTGTTTTCATCTCCAGCGTTTCGGCACGTAGTTTTTCTGAATGGCTCTGCTTTTCTTCAAATTAATCACCTCTCTACAGATATTGTAACTCTCTACGTTACGTCACAAGCAAGACCTTTTATAAAAAAATGCCTCAGTACCACAAAAAAACCGCACTTCAACTGGGTTGATAATACGGTTTATTGTTTACTGGTTAGATTAATTCCAAGATTAAGCCGCGCTCTCCTCCCTGTCATGCTGGGCGATCGCTTTGGAGCTAGCTATTATAATGGTCATGATTATATATAAAATTATATTCAGCATAAAGGGAAGCTGTCGGTTTATAGAGGATAACCATCCAATTATTGAGCCAAAGGGAGAGGCTACTGCAAGCATGATAACAAATATCAGACTCATTACTCTTGCTCTGTCCTCCTTGTCTATGAAAAGAGCTCCAAGAGAATCCCTCCTTGGGATAACAAGAGCATAGGCTATAGCCTCCAAAAGAGTATATCCTATAATAAGAACCGCATTATCCGGTTTAATATAAAGTAACAGCAAATGACTTGCAATATATGTTACAAAGCCCCAAACCATAACCGGTTTATACCTGAGTCGGTTAATCCATGACTGAATCAGAAACACAAACAACAGCATAACAGCAGCGCGACCCATTGGAAACAATGCTACAAATTTATCCGGTATATTTAAATTCTGTGTTATGTATAGTCCAAAAAAATTGGATATCGTGATATCTGAAATACAGATTACAACAAAAACAGCCAATACCAGCAGCATTTGCCTTGAGGCAAGCATTTTGGCCAGTATGTCCTTGTAACCAATGAACAAGGATAAAATAGACTGATTTTTGGTCTCCGTCATACGCTTTATGCCTTGATTTGTTTCAGTGCCGTATTTGTAAAGGATAATAAACTTTACAGTCATTGAGATAAACGAAAATGCATATAAAATTCTTACTGCCGGCACCAGAGAAAAATTCGCTATCAGCAATGCTGATAAGGGTGCAAAGAAAACAGCCATCAAGCCCGAAATGTTTACCCAGGTATAAACATCCACCAATTGCTTAGGATCACAATCCTCAACTAATAGGCATTGCCAGGAGGTTGAAGTTACTTGCAGCAAGCTGTTGAATACTACCGCAATCAAAAACCACCAGAAATTCTGTGAAAAGGTCCATAATAGACAAGGAATACTCCAGGATATAACATCCATAATGAAGGTAGTCCATCTACGCCCATACTTGTCTGTGATAATTCCACCCAATAGTGCCGAAAATACTTGTAAAATCATACCTACTGTAAGTAGTAAGCCAATCTGACCATCCTTGACTCCAAGTGCATACATATAGAGAGTTGCATAAGGAATGTACAGATTAAAGGGTATTCCCCAAAGGGGTTCAGTAAATAAACATAGCCTTGGATTACCTTTTACTTCAAAAAGTGTAGAGATTAAGTGATTATTTTTCAAGACATTAACTCCTTTGTAATTGACAATACATAAAGTATAAGCAGGTAACCTATATAAGTCAATTGAGTTTTCTATACACTTTATCAATAAAGGTAATTTACATAATCAATTTGCTCATGGAACCCGTTTTTGAACGGGATATGATTATGGCTAAATATATTCCTTCTGATCTCGTTACCCCTCTGTCTCTATATCTTTCCACGTTACCCTGAAGCAGCTTCTCCAAACTAAAAGGGCAATGATAGCTGACACAGCAATATTGATTGTGGCTCCAAAAGGGAATAGTGTAGCTGCATAATGTAATGCAGCCATTACTCCGGATATAATAAGCAGTGCGAAATTTATGGCTGTATTTGACCCGTCCCTCAAGCTTTGAAAATCCTTGCTAAATGGAAGCTGATGAGCAACTAATCTTGAAAAAACTATTAGCAGCAAAAACATATTAACCAGCATAAGAATAATATCCGGAATGATTGCCGGTCCATATAACAATGTAAATAATACTCCTAGCACAGTCATTATAGGTATATTAAACCTGAAAACAAAGGCCTTAAAGGCACCCTTTAAAATAAAGGAAGGGCTCTGAACAGGCAATGCTCTATATATCCATGCTCCGTTAAATCTTTCACTTCTATTAATAAAGTTTATTGATAAGCTTGCCATAGCAATGCTAATGTATAAGCACAGAAAGCTTTTACTGCTTCTAAGGGCGCTAAGGCCTTCGGAAAAATTGCTTACTGAAGTGTTCATAAACACAAATATAAACGGCATCACAATTGCGAAGGCCAGACTTGGATATAACTGAAGCTTAAGCTTTCTTTCACTTGATATCATATCCAGCGTAAATCTATACACTGCTCTTTCACAGTTGTCTGAACACATAAGCTTGGATATAATACCATGATAACCCGGTGCTTTTGTTTTCTTACCGTTCTTTCGGTAGTTATTATTCAATTTCTGGAGATTCTTATCAAAGTAAGGCAAGATACCTTTTATGTAAATAATAAAAGCTACAATTGGGATAACCAGAGCCAGTATGGATGCAAGGATATAGAAATCGGAAAAGCTTTTATCGGTTAAAAGTGCAAGGGGTGCTGCAAACCATGTGGAGGGCAACAGGAAATTCCACCATTTTGGTACAAAGCTTATGGTCATTTCAGACATATCAAACATTCGTCCGATAAATTGGTATGAAATAGCTATAAATATTGTAAGCATAATTTGAAAGTAATTAATTATGTCCTTTAGTTTTTCTCCATCAAATAAGCTGAGAATCACAAAATATAATATGGAGGTGATAAACATAACAAATCCGCATATTAAAATAATTTCTCCCAGCAGCAGCAAGGAAAACACCGCACCATATTTCAATAGGGACATTATTAAGGTGGGTCCTGACAGTGTTAGTGTAACCCTCATCAGATAAAAGAAAACATAAATAATTTTAGCTAATTTCAGCGTTTTTGCCTTTATGGGCCTTGGCGACAGAATACTTTTATCTTTGACATCAAGCAGTACAGTTGAAAAGTCCGATACCATTGTAGCCATAATCATAAAAATTATCATACCAATAATAATGTTCATTTTATAGAATACCGGAAAGGGAATCCACACAAAAATGGATATCATAAGACCCATGAACCCGTATATCAAAATGGACAGGACAGGAATATTTCTGCTC
The DNA here is from genome assembly GCA_023436515.1 of Bacillota bacterium. Lineage (GTDB taxonomy): Bacteria > Bacillota > Clostridia > Acetivibrionales > DSM-1351 > Ruminiclostridium. The sequence goes on along the minus strand of JAEZIV010000296.1, from coordinate 1,498 downwards.
TCTATGTTTCTTTTGTTGGACAATAGGGTCGGTACATTTCTTGAATCCAACATAAGCTTCAGCTTCAGTATCAATCTGAGCTGAAAATAATCTATATCAAGTTTTTTAAATATTCCACTAAATCTGTCCAAAATACGCAAAACAGCAAAATCCTTCATATTCTATGCTCCTATTACATCAACAAACTCCTGTGCTAGAAGCTTGTGCTTATCAAAACCTGTAAGCTGGTTGAATATCTCTTCAAGAGAGCCCTCACTGCTCTGTTGCTTTAACTGTTCAAAGGTCCCGTCGGCCACAATATTTCCGTTGTTGATAAGTATAATTCTGTCACTTAGCTTTTCTACCACCTCCATTATGTGAGAGGAGTAGAATATTGTTTTCCCCTGATGAGCAAGATTGCTCATAATTTCCTTGAAAACCATTACACTGTTAGCATCCAGACCGCTTAAGGGCTCATCGAAAAACAGAATATCCGGATTGTGAATAAGGCTTGAAATGATCAGAACCTTTTGCTTCATACCTTTTGAATAGGAAGTAATCCTTGCATCATACACCTGTTCAATACCAAAGAGTGTCATGAGCTTTTGAGCCTTTGCGTCTGTCTCTTCATATTTCATACCATACATCTGACCTAAAAAGGTAATATATTCACGGGCGGTAAGATTATCAAAAATCTCAGCAGTTTCTGGAACGTAACCTATATTTCTCTTATACTCCACATTGCCGGAGGAAATATCCTCTCCCAGCACTTTCACAGTTCCTTTGAAATTGCTTATCAAGCCCAGTAAAATCTTTACCGTAGTACTTTTTCCGGCACCATTGGGGCCTATGTAACCAATAATTTGTCCTTTAGGGATCTCAATGTCAATACCGTTAAGTACCTGTTTAGACCCATAGCTCATGAATAAATCCTTAATTGAGATTGCAGGCTCCGTCATTAATCCTACCTCCAACAATAGTTTTGAGTAATATTTTATTGTTTCCAAATATAACCAAACGCTTTCAATTATTTAATTATAATGTAAATTATTAGTATGTTCAACTCTAATTCATTTACATTGCAGCTACTATGTGAATACCCCAGATGAAAGGGGGTTATTTATTATCTGTAGCTGTCCTTGTGCTTCTTTTTCTGATCTTGGTAAAAAACTTAAATATTGTAGTTGATAGCATTATTCCGAAGCCAATACTACCTCCTACTGCAAGAGCCAAAACTCCCTTGCTGAAAGCCTGTGACATATTATTTTCAACAATGTACCTTAAAGCAGTATATGCAGTAAAACCCGGTACTAGGGGAAATATTCCCGGTATCAGAAATTCAAATGCCGGGGTTTTTAGCTTTCTAGCCATGGACTCACTATAGCAGCCAACTGCCAGTGAACCTACAAAAGTTGCTGCTATGACATTACCTGTATTATTATAGGCTAAAACATAAACAGCCCAGCCTAAAGCACCGCTTAAGCCTGCCCAACCTATTTTCCTTCGGTCGATGTTAAAT
>JAEZIV010000271.1 GCA_023436515.1 Bacillota bacterium | reverse complement strand
TTCACGGAAAAAGAGGTTAAAAATCCAATATCCGAAGTTATGGATTTTAAATCAATTTTAATAAAAAACCTAAATAATCTAAATTTCGGTAATTTAGCAACAAAGAATAAAATAAAAGCTGATGAGGTCTCTGAGGTAAAGCAGGAAGCTGCAAGCTATGCTCAACCAGCTGATAACGATGTGTTCAAAAGTAACTTAGAGAGATTGAGGAACCTAACCAACAGAATGAACGATAGACGGGGACAAGATGAACAAGAAAATAAGAATTAAAAAATATATTTTAATAGCATGCCTTTTAGTTTTTGTTTTTTTACTTACCGGTGGACAAGCTATGGCTGAACCAAGTGTTACCGTTACTCAGGATGGGATAAGTATTGGGACATCAGATAATCCACAGGAGGTATCCTCAAGTATACAGCTGCTTATGCTGTTAACGGTTCTATCCATTGCGCCTTCAATACTTATAATGATGACCGGTTTTACCAGAATTATTATTATACTGTCCTTCCTGCGTAATGCGTTGGGTACTCAGCAAATGCCTCCAAATCAAGTAATGATTGGGTTGGCACTTTTTATAACCTTCTTTGTTATGAGTCCTGTAATATCTGATATTAACCAGAATGCGTTTGAGCCCTATTCCAAGGGAGAGATAACTTCAACACAGGCTATAGAAGAAAGCTCTCAGACAATTAAGACTTGGATGGTCAAACAAATCTTCAGCAATAAACGAGAAAAGGATCTGGAGCTGTTTATGACTCTTGGAGGTCAGAAGGAGCCAATAAAGGTTCAGGAGGCCTCAAAGCTTTCATTGACAATTGTAGCTCCTGCTTTTTTGATTAGTGAGCTTATGGTGGCATTTAAATTTGGGTTCTTAATATTTTTACCGTTTCTTATTATTGATATAGTCGTATCCAGTACCCTGATGTCCATGGGTATGATGATGCTTCCGCCAACAATGATATCCCTGCCATTCAAAGTGCTGTTGTTCATTTTGGTAGACGGGTGGGCCATGTTAACCCAATCAATTGTAGTAAGCTTCGCACGATGATGGAAACGTAAATATTACGACCATTATTGTACGGAGCAGGTTGAAGTATAGCTAATAACTGATCAATGATTATATCGGATATTTGACTAAAACTGTTTAGTTTATTCTTAAATCGTAGAAAGAAAGGAGCCTACCATGGATGAAAGCAGCATTATTTATATAGCGCAGGAAACCTTGAAAATTGTAATATATGTATCGGCTCCAGTTCTACTTATAAGTATGATAGTTGGATTAATAGTTAGTATATTCCAGGCGACGACGCAAATACAGGAACAAACCCTTACCTATGTGCCAAAGATTCTATCGGTTATTGCTGCTATTGCTCTTTTTGGATCATGGATGTTAAAGGTATTAATTGAGTTCACGCAAAATATTTTTACCAACATGAATCAATTTATTAAATAGAATCGTTGGAAATGGAGGTTGGAATGCAGATCCCATTTGAGATGCTTCTAAACAATTTTGAGTTGTTTCTTCTTATATTTGTAAGAATGACAGGTTTATTTGTAACTGCTCCTATTTTCGGAAGAGCAAATATACCTGTATACTTTAAGATTGGCTTTGCTTTTACTACCGCACTGCTTATGGCAAATGTCATTCAGGTCGGACATATAATAGATACCCAGAATTACGTGCTATATGCCCTTTATATAGTTAAGGAGTTTGTTGTTGGTATTGTTATTGGCTTTGTAGCGTACGCGATTTTTACCAGCATCTATGTGGCAGGTCAGATAATAGATATGCAGATTGGCTTTGGTATGGTAAATGTATTGGACCCTTTAAGTAATATACAGGTTCCTGTTACTGCAAATCTTTATTTTATGATTGCTATGGTTATCTTTCTAGCTACAAATGGTCACCATATGCTGATACAGGCTTTATACCAGAGTTTCAACATAGTTCCCCTTGGCAGTGCAGGTATTGGTGCTGATCTGGTAAATAATATTGTCGATGTTTTTAAGAATATGTTTTCCGTTGGTTTTAAAATTGCTGCACCAATTGTTGCAGCTGTTATTATTGCAGATGTGGTTCTTGGTATAATATCTAAAACAATACCCCAGATGAACGTTTTTATTCTGGGAATGCCTCTGAAAATTTTGCTTGGTGCTATTGTCATATTTCTGACAATCCCAACATTTATATATGTTGTTACATCGCTTACCGATAGTATGAGTTTTGAAATATTAAAGTTCTTAAAATCCATGGCCCCTGGCTAAGGTGAAGTTAAAGGTTTTGTAGAGGACAGGAGGACAGGCTCTGTGAAGGATCAGCAGCTGAGGCTTAATTACCAGCTTTTTGCAGCTGGTGGAGATGACAAAACTGAAAAAGCCACACCAAAGAAAAAAAGTGACGCAAGAAAAAAGGGTCAGGTATTTCATAGCAGAGAACTGTCGGCTTCAATGATACTGCTGTTAATGGTTGTCTCAATGAATGCTTTTGGATCCATACTTTATAACCAATTATCGGCTTTTATAAAAAAATCCTTTACTGAATACCTGGTAATGAAGGATGCCTTTGACACCAGTATTCTTGCAAGAATATTTGTTGACGGAGTTACTGTCTTAGCAAAAACATCACTGCCGCTTTTGCTTATAGCGATGCTTTCGGGTGTGGCAGTTGGGTATGCTCAGGTAGGAGTTTTGTTTACACTTGAAACACTGAAACCCCAGGGAAAAAGAATCAATCCTCTAAGTGGGTTCAAGAGAATGTTTTCGGTAAGGTCAGTAGTAGAACTGGTTAAGTCTATATTGAAAATATTAATTGTAGGATGGGTAGCCTACTCATATCTTAAATCAAAAGCAGATGAAGTACTTACCCTTATGAATATGGAACTGATTGATACTCTTTCGTTTATCGGAAGGGCAGCTTTTGGTGTGGCTCTTAGAATTTGTGCTGCAATGATCATAATAGGCTTTCTGGATTTTCTTTACCAGAAGTATGATTATAATAAGAGTCTTAAAATGACCAAACAGGAAGTAAAGGAAGAGTTCAAGCAAATGGAAGGTAATCCGGAAATTAAGTCAAAAATTAAGCAAAAGCAGCGTCAGATGTCAATGAAGAGAATGATGCAGGAAATTCCAAAAGCTGATGTTGTAATTACAAACCCGACTCATTTTGCCGTAGCAATAAAATATGACGCCGAAAAAGCCAGTGCACCCTTTGTACTTGCAAAGGGACAGGATTATATAGCTCTGCGTATTAGGCAGATTGCTAATGAAAACAAAGTAGAGATAGTTGAAAACAAACCGCTTGCAAGGACACTTTACAGTACTGTCGAAATCGGACAGCCCATACCGCCTGAATTATATCAGGCCGTAGCTGAGATTCTTGCCTTCGTGTATAATCTTAATAACGGCGGAAGAGCAGTATGATAGTCTCTGGGGTCAATAAGTTGATTAAGGGGGATAAACTTTGTCAAGGTTAAACAGCTTTTTTATACCATTATTAATTATTATTGCAATACTCAACCTTATACTACCGGTACCGCATATAATGCTGGATTTTTTGCTGGCATTAAATATCATACTGGCTGCAGTAATAATGCTTAATACAATTTACTTAAAAACTGCTTTGGATTTATCAATATTTCCAACCTTGATAGTTGTAACTACAATATTTAGACTATCTTTGAATGTTACAGCCACAAAGTTAATCCTTTCAGAAGGTGAAGCAGGGGAAGTAATCAGAGGTTTTGGTTATTTTGTAGGTAGAAATAATCTTGTAGTTGGTTTCGTAATATTCTTTATAATTATGATAGTAAACTTCCTTGTAATTACAAAGGGTTCGGAAAGAGTTGCTGAAGTCGCAGCAAGATTTACCCTCGATGCAATGCCCGGAAAACAGATGGCTATTGATGCAGACTTGAATACAGGACTAATAAGCG
>JAEZIV010000235.1 GCA_023436515.1 Bacillota bacterium | reverse complement strand
CCCTATGCCTTATTATCTTCAATCTGCCTCTAAAGCTGTTTAGCTTTATCGGATGCAAGGTGGGCTTTTTAATTGAGCCAGTAGGAGTACATTCAAACTCTATCTGGAGATGGATAAACATGGGTTTCCCGGAAAGGAAGCTTGGATATTGGGATGATGGCCGTAACACCGGAATATTTGTTCACAGATTTAATTGTAACAAGCATGACTCTGCAATTTTTTTCATGGACGAGCTTGTTTCTAAGATAAAAGGTTCAGGCCTTATATATGTTATTAGGGCCTATGCAAAGAAGATCTTCTGGCTATGGACCGAAGGAACCTATAGTATTAACTTCTATGGACTGTCCCAGGCTCTCGGGACTAACAGCTTTGCGCTGTATAGCACCCCCTTTATAAAGTATATTGAACCCTGGGACAAGACAGTCAGGCTTTCTCTCGATTGGGCGCTCCACTCCTTCAACTGGCTTGCGATAGCACTTGTAAGCCTCTATCTCTTTGATGCTGCCATTAAAAAGGATTTCAGAATGGAGCTCCTTGTTTATATCATAATTAGTTATATCGGCTTTTACATGCTGTGGGAGGTGAAATCAAGATACATTTTTGGAGTCTATCCCATAATACTTATTATGAGCTATTGCTGCTCTGAAAGGATATCTGATTACCTGAACGGATGGCTCAGGAAATCAAAAGGCAATAGCCCGGAAGAAGAAGCTTAATTGCAAAAGCTTTGGCATCTTAATAATGTGTTACTGCCAATCGCAAGAAAAAAGCTTGCTGTTAAAAGTCAGCAAGCCATTCCTTTCGTCCATTAACCCCCGGCCTCAGTCTATACACCTGCCCTCCGGAGAAGGAACCGTCCTTACAAAATCCCGTCTTTATATTATCCGCATTTTCTGCTGCAGAGGTTATATAGAGTTCATTGAGCTCATCCCCCCCAAACATGACGCTTGAAGGCTGTTTTGCTGGTACTGCTATATGAGTATCCACCGCTCCGGAAGGATCGATTCTCCTTATGCAGCTTCCGCCCCAGAAGGCAACCCACACATGGTTTTCAGCATCAAGAGTGATTCCGTCGGGTAAACCCATTTCTCTGATTCCCTGAAAATATACTGAGGGCTTCTTTATGCTCCCCGTCCTTCGGTCATACTCATATTTTGTGATTCTGTGCATAAGGCTATCGGTATGAAAAAAGTACTTCTCATCTAGTGAAAAGGTCATACCATTTGAGCAATGCAGCCCTTCCAGAACAACCTCTGGTTTTCTTCCTTTCTCAAGTCTGTATAGCTTCCCGATATTTGTGAAATCCGGTCTTTTTATAGTTCCGGCATATATTCGTCCTTCCGGATCTCCAGTTATATCATTGAACATCTCATTTTCTGCCAGGGGTATGTCAAAAAGTAATTCCGGCTCACCATTTGGAGACTTTAAAGCCTTCAGCCTTTGAAGATACACCCCCCTATCGGTACATAAAACCATATCTCCCGATCTTGTAAAAGCGAAGCCTCCCACCTTATACTCTCCTGTCCAGAAAATCGAGCTGCTACCTGCTGCCGGGTCGTATACCCATATTGTCTTGTTGAAAATATCAGTCCAAAATAATCTACGGCACTCTGCATTCCAGATAGGCCCTTCTCCCAGATGACATATATTCTTATGAATAATTTCCATACTTGTAATCATAACCATCCCCTTTTCATAATTACTAATACTTATAAAATATATATTACTACATATTAATGAGTTCGAACATAAGGGCTGACAATTATGAATACCGGCTTTCGTGGTATATGTCTCGGAACACCGGACTTTTTACTTCTCCTTCAGCCACCTTTTCATAATCTTTCCTGAGCTATTTTTAGGGAGGCTTTCAATAAACTCTATTTCTCGGGGAAGCTTATAAACAGCCAGCCTCTCCTTCATATATCGGAGTAATTCCTTAGATGAGCAGGTTTCACCCTCCTTAAGCACAACATATGCCTTAACATACTCACCTCTTAGCTTGTCATCCAAGCCGACCACTGCTGCTTCCTTAACCTTGGAGTATTGATAGATTACCTCCTCCACTTCCCTGGGGTAAACATTCATGCCTCCCACTATAACCATATCCTTTTTACGGTCTACAATGTAAATATACCCCTCTTCATCCATTCTTGCCATGTCTCCCGTAAGAAGCCATCCGTCTACAAGGGTCTTGGCTGTTTCCTCCTCCTGTTTGTAATAGCCCCGCATTACATTGTCACCCTTTATGGCCAGTTCACCAACCTGTCCCACCGGCACCTCATTCAAGCTGTCATCTACTATTTTACACTGTTCATATTGCAGGGGCAGGCCAATAGAACCTTCCTTCTGTACTCCATCTAGAGGGTTAAAGCATACGGCGGGTGAAGCTTCAGTTAACCCGTGGCCCTCAACCACAGGTAGCTTTAAGATTTCTTTGGCTTGTCTGAATATTTCTACCGGTAACGCAGCTCCTCCTGACACTGCCAGGCGCAGATCTGGAAAGCCTATGCTGTTTTTTCCGGCCTCGAGCAAGACAACATACATTGCCGGAACTCCCATGAACACAGTTATCTTCTCTTTAATTAAGGTCTCTACAACCTCCTTCGGCTGGAAGCTTTCCAGTATTGTCACTGTAGCTCCCGACCAAAGGGGCATTAGTACGCAGGCAGTGAATGCAAATACATGGAACATGGGAAGTACACACATATAGTTGTCCTCAGGTACACCTTTAAGGCCCAGCCTGCATTGCTCTGAATTGAACACAAGATTTTTATGTGTCAGCATGGCTGCTTTTTGCTTACCCGTTGTTCCTGAGGTATACAGAAAGGTCGATATGGCCTCCTGATCATTAAAGTCCACAAAGTCGGTATTTACACATTTACGTACCTCCTCTTTCAAGTACTCATCAAGTACAATTACCTCTATATTTAAAGCATTTTGAATTGTCTCTTTTGTGATCTTTGCTTTTTGAAGAATGATAGGATGAATTATCATCATTTTGGCTTCAGAATCTTTTATTAAATAGGCAATTTCCTCCATGGTCAGCAATAAGTTGATTGGGACAATTATCCCTCCATTTCTGACAACACCAAAATAGGAATAAATAAATTCAGGTGAGTTGGTACTGCTTAGAATAACTCGTTCACCGGCTTTGAGCCCTAAATTCCTAAAATAGTTTGCGTAACCGGTAACGTTCTCATCAAGCTGCTTATAGGATACTGTGGTGTCCTTGAACTTGATAGCTGTGGCCTCTGGATTATAAACGTTCTTATATATTGTGCCTACCATAACAAAGCCCTCCTCAATAATAAATATTATCATCTAGTTTTATGACTAGGTCATATTTTTATTATATATTATATGAACGTGTATTGTACAGGAAAATTACTCAAAAATATCCATATAAATAAAGTCCCCTTAAAAAAAAACAGCCTTGCCGCTGCATGCAAAAGAGAGCCCTCCTCTTCATACTGAAGCCTCAGGCTCTCTTTGTAGGTTTTATTAAATATGATATATTTAACCCTTTAATACTGTCTTGCCCATGAGGAATTTGTCTACCTCTCTGGCGGTGAGCTTACCTTCCTGGATTGCCCAAACAATAAGGCTTTGGCCTCTTCTCATATCTCCTGCTGTAAATACCTTGTCTATATTAGTTTGATGCTCTTCAAACTCAGCCTTTATATTACTTCTGGCATCTCTATCAAGACCCAGTTCATTCGGTATAGCATCCTCAGGTCCAAGGAAGCCCATTGCAATAAGTATCAAGTCAGCCTTCCAAACCTTTTCGCTTCCGGGAACAGGCTGAGGTCCAAATCTCCCCTGTGCATCCTTACCCCATGTTACCTCAACAGTATGAACCTCAGTTACCTCTCCCCTATCATTTCCAACAATTTTTGTTGTGTTGATATGGTAGTTTCTCGGGTCCTTACCTGTAGCTGCAATCGCCTCCTGATGACCGTAATCGATCTTCAGCTTCTTGGGCCACTCAGGCCAAGGATTGGATTTTTCTTCTCTCTCCTGGGGAGGCTCAGGCA
>JAEZIV010000234.1 GCA_023436515.1 Bacillota bacterium | reverse complement strand
GTTATAATGTACGTAGATACCGAGCGGATTATTACTTGGAAAGGCATGAGAATGAAGTTTCAAAAGTTAAGAGTAATTAAGGTTCTTGTTGCTTTGTTAGTTTTGGGTTGGGTGGGTTTTATTTTTTATATGTCCTCCCAGACAGCTGTGAATTCGGGAAACATGAGTCGTGGTGTAACCTTGTTTTTGATAAGATTTGCAGAGAGATTTGGAATATTGACAGCAGCAGCCTCAGACCACCCTCAGCTTGTTCAAAAATATGACTCGGCTGTAAGAAGTCTTGCTCATATGGGAATGTACTTTTTACTTTGTCTGATTATAGCACTGGTTCTGAAATACTGGGGCTTTAAAAGATGGGCGTATATCAGCTTTATTGCTTGTTTTGCTATTAGTATTCTAGATGAACTCAATCAGATGCACTTTAAGGGAAGGAATGATTCCGGAAGAGTAAGCTCCGGAATGGAGGATCTTGTTAAAGATATTATCGGAGCAGTTACCGCATTGCTGATAGCTCTGCTCATAATAAATATTGTCAATTGGTTTAAGCTGCGTAAAGCAAGTAATTTGAATACAAGCGTGAAAAAAATTTCTAAAGGAAACAAATAATGAGCAAAAATGTTAAGATAATCGTCTCCTGGGCCGCAGTCCTCCTATGGATGCTGTTCATATTCAAAATGTCATCCCAGGTGGCGATTGAATCAAATGACCTGAGTCTTGGGATAACAGGACTCCTTTATAAGCTTATGGATGGGTTCATAAGGTTTAACCAAGCTGCTGTTAATCATATTGTAAGAAAGGGAGCTCACTTTACTGCATATCTGCTTCTGGGAATTCTAACATTAAACGCATTAAGCAGCATTGGTATTACTAAATACAGAAAGGTGATTATTGCCTTCTCAATATGCGTTTTGTATGCCATCAGCGATGAGATACACCAGCTTTTTGTCCCGGGACGCAGCGGACAGCCGGGAGATGTTCTCATTGATAGTCTGGGTGCCGGAGTGGGAATAGCAATTCACTTATTAATAGAGCTTTTCTTCAAATCAAAGAAAATAAAAAAAGCTAGGACTTAATATATATGCAATAGATCCTTTCACAAACAGTAAAATGCCAGCACTTCTTTACTTGAAACTCAGCTTGGCAATATTTTACTAGAAAAATTCACTTTCCTACTGTTTATTTGGATTATAGTATAATATACTCATACTCGTACGTTGATAAATTAATTAAACCTAGTACATTATCGCGGTAATAAAGATTAGTAATATAGTTATGGTTTTTACCATTTGAAGAATTATATACCGTTTTTATGAATAATACCAAATAAAACGAGGGGAATATGACATGAATATAATATTATTATCCGGTGGCTCCGGTAAGCGCCTTTGGCCACTGTCAAACGATATCCGTTCAAAGCAGTTTATTAAAATATTTCAAACAATGGATGGCAGCTATGAGTCGATGGTTCAGCGGGTCTATCGCCAGATTTGCACCGTAGATGAGAATGCGGGAATAACCATTGCCACTTCAAAATCACAGGTGTCTGCCATATATAATCAGTTAGGCGAGGATGTTGGAATAAGTGTTGAGCCCTGCAGGAGAGACACCTTTCCGGCAATAGCTTTAGCTGCTGCATATTTGCACGACGTTAAAGGAGTTAAAGAGGAGGAGCCAGTTGTTGTCTGCCCGGTGGATCCTTATGTTGGAGAGGATTATTTTATAGCAATTAAAAAACTCTCTAGGCTTGCCGAAGCGGAAGGTGTTAATTTAGCTTTAATGGGTATTGAACCAACCTATCCCAGTGAAAAATACGGTTATATAATCCCCGAAGGGAAAGAAGATATCAGCAGAGTCTTAATGTTCAAGGAAAAGCCTGATGAGAAACTGGCTGCAGAATATATTTCCCAAGGTGCGCTGTGGAATGGCGGAGTATTTGCTTTTCGTTTAGGTTATGTTTTGAGGCGAGCACATGAGCTGATTGAGTTTACTGACTATGGGGATCTTTTCTCAAAGTATGATACTCTGAGGAAAATAAGCTTTGACTACGCAGTGGCTGAACACGAGGAAAATATTTCTGTAATGCGTTTTTGCGGTGTTTGGAAGGACATAGGTACTTGGAATACACTGACTGAAGCTATGGCTAATAACAGCGTTGGTAAGGCTATTTTTAATGAGAACTGTAAAAATGTTCACGTAGTTAATGAGTTGAACGTTCCGGTACTATGCATGGGCTTAAAGGATATTGTTGTTTCTGCCAGTCCCGAAGGCATTTTGGTTTCTGATAAAGAACAGTCCAGCTATATTAAGCCTTATGTGGATGCTCTCGACCAACAGATTATGTTTGCTGAAAAGTCTTGGGGCAGCTTTCGTGTTATGGACATAGAAGACGACAATATGACCATTAAGGTTACATTAAATGCCGGCCACCGTATGAATTACCACAGTCATGAGTACCGGGATGAAGTATGGACGGTAATTTCCGGTGAAGGAAGAACCATAGTGGATGGAATGGAACAGAAGGTTAAGGCGGGAGATGTGGTGACAATGGCTGCGGGTTGTCGTCACACTATTATCGCTGATACTGAACTTCATGTACTGGAAGTACAATTGGGCAAGGAGATAAGTGTCCATGATAAAAGGAAATATGAATATGATTTTTAAGCCTTTTCTTCTGAAGCCGGTGGGTAAAGACTATTTGTGGGGTGGGAGCCGCCTTAATGATGTTTTTTCAAAAGGAATTGATATGAGCCCTTTGGCAGAGACCTGGGAATGCTCAACTCATCCGGATGGATCAAGTATTATTGCAAGCGGTGAGCATACAGGACAGAGTTTGAGGGAAGTGTTAAAGAGTCACCCTGAGTATCTGGGATTAAATCCTTCCAGAAACAAAGCTTTACCTGCAGGTGAACTCCCTATTCTAATAAAGTTAATTGATGCCAAGCAGGATTTATCTGTTCAGGTTCATCCGGATGATGCTTATGCCAGGAACAATGAAGGAGGCTCCCTGGGTAAAAGTGAAATGTGGTATGTTTTGGATGCAAAAAAAGGTGCGAAGCTTGTCTATGGGTTTTACCATGACATTAATATTGAAACCTTGAAGAAAAGTCTTGAAGATGGAAGTGTTGAAAAATATCTGCAAAAAGTTGATGTTCGTGCCGATGACGTGTTCTTTATAGACGCCGGAATTGTTCATGCTATAGGGGCAGGGATTTTGATTGCCGAGATTCAGGAGAGTTCCAATTTAACATATAGGATGTATGACTATAATCGCATAGATAAAAACGGTAAGAAGAGGGAGTTATGTGTTGATAAGGCGCTGGAGGTTGTGGATCTACGTGGAAGCTCCACTCCCAAGCAACCACTGCGGGTGTTAAAGTACAAGAGGGGCTGTGCATCTGAACTTTTATGCCGCTGTAAATACTTTCAGGCAGAACGCTTGCTGTTAAATACAGAGAGTCACCGGGAATTGTTTGGTTTTCAGACAGACAACAGCTCCTTTCAGGTGCTTCTGTGTACTAATGGATGCGGTGTTTTGTTATATGGCAACGGTGAAGCCTTGCATTTCTTTCGAGGGGACTGCATTTTTGTGCCTGCAAATTCTGAGATTATCAAGATACATGGAAAGGCCCAGTTCTTAAAAGTAACCTGTTAATGTAGCTTTTGCCTTCTTCGTGACACTTTACCCCATATCTTTAGTTCTATCAATAATTTACTGTGTGGAATTATTGCCCTCTCAATATGCGTTTTGTATGCCATCAGCCATGAGATACACCAGCTTTTTGTCCCGGGACGCAGCGGACAGCCGGGAGATGTTCTCATTGATAGTCTGGGTGCCGGAGTGGGGATAGCAATTTACTTTTTACTTTTTAATAGAGTTTTTCTAAATCAAGGAAAATAAAAAAAGTTAGGACTTGAAGAACCTTTATACATTAAGGTATAATTAAATTGTTGTAAAAAAGGTTAAATGAAAAATTACATTATAACCAAGGAGGTACCTAGTCCATTCATTCTGACCTTACGTTTTGTATAGGAATGCTGGACACGGGAGTGTTTTATGAAATATGTTTTTTTAGAGCTATTTGAAACCTAAAATATTAAGAGGGATTAATCCCCTCTTTTTTTATTTGTCAATTACATATTGCCCGAAATGTTGATAGAATTAAGTGCAAAAAAGAAGTTGAATTTTGTAAAATTTAGCATCAAATAAATCGTGGTTTTATATTGACCTTTGTAATGCCAAAATATAAAATATTAAAAGGTATGGGCACATGCATTTTTTTTATGCATTTCTATAAATTTTATCGTATGAACATGTCGAGAGGAGTAAAACAATGTCAGTAAAGTATATCTTCGTAACTGGTGGTGTAGTTTCCGGATTAGGAAAGGGAATAACAGCGGCATCGTTAGGAAGGCTTCTAAAAGCAAGAGGAATACACGTAACAATTCAAAAATTTGATCCCTATATAAATGTTGATCCCGGTACAATGAGTCCGTATCAGCATGGTGAGGTTTTTGTAACTGAGGATGGGGCTGAAACTGACCTTGATCTGGGTCACTATGAGAGATTCATTGTCGAAAATCTCAGTAAAAACAGCAATGTGACAACAGGAAAGATTTATTGGTCAGTAATCAGTAAAG
>JAEZIV010000227.1 GCA_023436515.1 Bacillota bacterium | reverse complement strand
GATTATGTCTATTGGAGCCATCACAAGCCTCCAGTTAAAATTCAGATTTCCTTTTGAGCTGCAGCTGCCCCAGCGGGTTTTTTGTTCACGAATTGTAAGCCTTCGTGGTTTTACCCCCAAAAGCTTTGAGTAGGCATCAACACAATCTTTTATTATTTTTTCAAATTCCTTAACATACCAATTTCTAATTGTATCCCTTAGTTGGTCGATACTACAGCCATTAGCTGAGTATAGCTCTAAGGCTTTGTCCCCTCCCTGCCTTATAATAGGCAGTTTTAGGAGCTTATCCTGTATGAGTCTCAGAGTGTACTCCTCTCCCATAAATAAGAGTTTATCGCCATCTCTAAAGGTTTTTGGTATATCACCTTCTTCTGCTGCTGACTTTTCAATGAAATTCAGCTTGCTTAGTATCCATGAGGACTTTTTTGCCAAAAGCTCCTTTACGTTTTTTTCAGGGACATTAAATGGCGCAGCTACTGAAATATTTCCTTTTTTATCAATGGAAATACCTATACTTCTGCGACTGCTTCTTTTCAAGATAAACTGCACTTCCCTACCGCAAAGACTTACTACCGAAACTGCAGACCCTACGCCACGATTTGCTTTCAATCCTCAACACCCTTTTTATTTATTATACCTATCCCCTACATTTCACGGTTGATATTATCAAATACAAATATTCCTGTCAAACCGTGCTTGTCAACGTTTGAACTTTAATCAGTCAATCCATTTGCGCCAATAAATTAAATTCCACAGGTTAATAATTCAATTTTTCCTAAGCTTTTGAATATAAATATATCAGGTATATTTTTCAAAGGATTTCTTCCATAATGAATCTAGTTTACAAGCCAAGAAGGGAGCTATCTGAAAAAAGCTTACTGAATGAGAAAGTGATAAATCTCTTTCTATCTTTTCTTATGTATTCCTTTGTAGGCTGGGTTGCCGAGACGATTTACATGTCTATTTATCATGGCCATATAGTTAAAAGAGGGTTTCTGCTAGGTCCCCTGTGTGTAGTATATGGAATAGCTTCTATTCTAGTAATCTATTCTCTTAGCAGTTTTAAGTCCCGGCCTTTTTTACTTTTCCTCACTGCCTCTGCTCTAACCTCATTTATAGAACTGATAGCGGGGATTTTTCTGAGCTTCTTTATAGACAAGCGACTCTGGGATTACAGCGGAAACTTCTGTAATATCATGGGTTATATCTGCTTAAGAAATACAATAATATGGGGAGTTATGTCACTTTTCCTTGTGTATATAATTCATCCTGCAGCTCTTAAGCTGCTTGCTGCTGTGCCTGCAAAAGCAAAAGAACTTTTTTGCTTTTCGGTCTTCATTTTTCTATTTCTGGATATCGGAATATCCATATACGCCGGTCTCAGAGGTATAAATAATCTGGTCTTAATATCACAGGTATTTATGAGCAGATTACCCTAATTTACTCCCAATCCGCCCATATGTCTGGCTGATAGCCCACTGTTGCCATTCTTCCATTTCTGACAACAGGAGTATTAAACAGTTTTGGATTCTTTAGTAATATCTCTTCGGCCACCTTACCAACACCGAGATTTCTCATATTCAAGCGTTCAAATTCCTTGCACTTGTCATTAATAAGAGCTTTAACACCTACAGCTGTCTTTACACTATCAAATTCACCCTTACTCATGCCATATTTGTGAAGGTCAATGTATTGATAGCTAATCTTTCTCTCCTTGAAATATCTTTCGGCCTTTTGGGTATCAAAGCCCTTTGAACCAAATATTTGTATATTCATTGAAATCTTTCTCCCAATTCCTTTAAGCTCCTGCCTGTAATTCTATATATCGTCCAATCCTCCATGGGTACTGCTCCCATACTTTTGTAAAACTCAATGGAGGGCTTGTTCCAGTCAAGTACCGACCATTCCAGTCGACCACACTTTCTTTCCATAGCAAGCCTTGCGAGAAAAGAAAGCATCACCTTTCCCACTCCCCTTCCTCTCATATCAGGCTTTACATATAAATCCTCAAGGTATAAGCCTGCCTTTCCGAGAAAGGTGGAAAAGTTGTGAAAAAACAGTGCAAAACCAACAGGCTCACCATCAAATTCAGCAAGGATAACCTCTGCTGCTTTCTTTGTAAACAGAGCCTCTTTCAATATATCTTCAGTAGCTGAAACCTCATCCAGCAAATCCTCGTATTCAGCAAGTTCCCTAATAAAGCCAAGGATTACTGCAGTATCCTTATCCTGAGCAAAACGGAGCTGTAAGCCGTCTATTTGAGTATTAATTTTATCACTCATGTGTACCTCCTTCATTAACCAAATGGTTTATGAATAAAACCCCTTATACATTGGCACAGAGCTTCCCATCGAGAGGGGAAAGCACCCTTCCCTTTATAGTTTAAGGTCTCATTAAGTAATTCAAGCTTAACATTCCAATGCTTCCCATTTGAAGTTGGTTGTTTTTGTAATTTTCCTTCCATAATAGCACTCCGGTTTTAAAAAGTCTATGACAAAAATCTTTCAGTACATCCACTGAAAGTAGTAAGGTCCACCAAAAGTATGCTTTGATTCTCTCACCAGCAAATAGACCCGGGATTTTTTGGATCAGCTGAGTCTTTTGGTGTGTCAATTAAATAGAGGTATAGTTTTCAACTATACCTCAGGCTATTGCAATCCTTACTAAAAACTAAACCTGGCGTTCAACAGGTGTTTGTAGATAAGCTCATTCTCGGACTGGACAAAACTTGCCAATTGAGCTTCTGTGGAATACATGGCATTTTTATCTCTATGTATTATTGATATGCCATACTCATTTCTTCCGAAGTTTTTTGACTTTCTAACTATTGTACCATCATATTTTGAGACACTGTTGCTAAGATAGACGCTAATTTCAACATTATCCTTGACCTCATAATCTCCTGTGGCGTATATACACATGCCGGCATAGCTTAAATCCTTAATATATGCCGTTTCACGCTTATTTGTGTGAGTGAGCTTAATGTCTCCAAGAAGGGAGGTAGGATACCTCTCATACTGCCTTTTCTCTAATTCTTTTGACAAATTTACAACACTGTTGGAGCAGATAATGAACTGCTCCTCCTTTGGGTTGGCTCCTAAAACGCTTCCCCCATTTACATATAAATTTTCCTTTTCGTCCAGCATTCCGATCAATACCGGATCACCCTTTAATATCTCGTCAATGGTTGTTTCGCTATCAGCAATTTTTACAGTAAATATTTTACTGGTATCGCCGCTGATATAATTACAATTTATTGGTTTAAATTTATTATAATGTCTTAATACAAGATTTGGTTTTTGCATATATTCACCTGATTTTTATTTTTATGTCCCAACCCTTCATATACCAAATAATACACCATTTCTATAAAAAAAGCCTTCTGGTTTTACATAATCTTATCAAAAATAAACTCAATTTAAGAATATCATATTCTGTACCACACAACAACTACTTCATCCCAATTTAACCACAACTTACATCTTTTTTAGAAGCTAATAGTTGAATTCAAACCATTATTATTGTTGTACCTATATAGTTAATCATGTAGAATAAATTATTGAACAAAATAATTAATTGCTAAATATGGTGAATAAATTGGATATAAATAGATTTGAACAGGCTTTTGACAGGGTAGTAAATTACCAAAACCGTCGTGCCGGAATAGGTACTCTCGGTGAAAAAACGCTTCACGCAGTTCTTAAGCATTACTTTGAGCCAAATGAGACCAACCATGAGATTAAGCTAGGAGCTCATTATGCTGATATTGTAAACTATGATGGAATTATTGAAATACAAACCAGGCAATGGAATAAGCAGAGAGGTAAGCTGAAGGCCTTTCTTCCAGACAGTCAGGTTACGCTTGTTTACCCTGTAGCTTATACAAAATGGCTTCTCTGGCTTGACCAAGAGACAGGTGAAGTCAGTAAAAGGAGGTTATCTCCAAAAAAAGGCTCAGCCTATGAGATTTTCAGCGAGCTATACAAAATAAAGAGCTTTTTAAAGGATGATAATCTTCGTTTGTGCATAGTTTATGTTGATATTGAAGAATATCGGTTACTTAATGGCTGGAGTAGCGATAGAAAAAGAGGCTCCTGGAGACATGATCGTATTCCGAAAGCCCTACAGAAAATAGTATACATAAACAGCCTTAAGGACTATTTATGTTTAATCCCCGAAACACTGCCCCAACACTTTACCAGTAAGGAATTTTCAAATACAGCAAGGCTTAGTATAAGCAGTGCACAGACAGCCTTGAATGTACTGTACTATGTTGGAGCCGTGGAACGTGTCGGAAAAAAGGGCAATTCATATATATATGAACGCAGAGCATAGACTTACAGCAAAAAGCCTGATACCAAGGAGTAATCAGGCAATAAGTAAAGCATGAGTAAGAGGTGCCAATAGATACACCCTTAGTATTGTAATTAATTTTAGGCTATTATACCTTTAAACGTGAATATTTTGGGCTCCTTTTTTTTCTAATGCCCTCTTAACCATTTTTTCTTTACTGATATCATATTCTGCCAGTACAACAGAGCCCCCGGTATCAATTACATTTCTTATTTCATGCTCAATTTCTTTAGGTACACCCCATACATTAAGTATACCGCGAAAGTCGGTGTCCATACCGGCCTTTACCATATTTACCAAAGGATTAGCCGATATAACCGGCCCATTTGCGGATAACATAAAGCTATTGACACTGGTGGCTACTCCGCTGTTAATTCCCGCATAACCATCAAGTGGTGCTTCCAGTACATCTACATAATTCCCATTCATTTGTCTTTTATGAAAATCCTCCCGATTTTCGCTACCCAATACCTCTGCTTTAAAGCCAAGATTGCTTAGTTCTTGCGCAGCTTCTATAGCTGGTTCCCTGCTGATAAAATATCCTGTGGCAATTTCCATAGTATCACTCCTCATATAACAAGTACAAATCAGGTAAAATATTTGAATAATAGCTTAAGCTGATAAGTTATATTATTCCCCACAGCAAAACAATCTTCCAAGTAATTTTTTACTAATACTTATTAAATAAGGTTTATCATAAACAGGATATTTAGTTTTTTTAGATTTTAAATCTATTAACGGCATTAGCAAGGCTAACGGTCATTTGCTTAATTTCCTCCAGATTCTGCTCTATCTGGAGCATTACTGCAGCTTGTTCCTCAGTTGCCGCTGCTGCATTTTGGCAGCCCGTGCTGAAGCTGACAGAAAGCTGTGCTACCTCATGTATGCTTTCAATTGATGTTTTACAATCCTTTTCAATTGAATTAACCAGATAAATTATCTGATCTATCTTTGAGTAAACATTATGACTGGATACTTTTAGATTCTCAAGGTAACTATTTAATTGTTTGACTGCTGAGACTCCTTCTCTTGCACCCACAACACCATCTTCTATTGCCACAATTGCTGTGTTTATGGTTTCCTGTATTTTTTTAACAGCTATATTTATTTGTGCCGTTGCCCGGTTTGATTGATCGGCCAGTTTTCTGATTTCATCTGCAACTACTGCGAACCCTTTTCCCTGTTCTCCGGCTCTAGCAGCTTCAATTGCCGCATTTAATGCAAGCAGATTGGTCTGTTCGGAAATCTGCGAGATGGTCTCACTAAAGCCACCTATATCCTTTGACATGTAACCAAGCTCCTGCATTATGGCTGCTGTTCGTTCTATTTTATCATTTGCGCTGTCTACCTTTTCAATTGAACCCGCTAATATAACCGCGGCTGTTTCTGTGTCCTTCATTGCATCATTGGATTGATTTGAAACAGATTGTGCATGAGTTACCGCTAGTTTGATCTGGTCAAATACCTTGTCAATCATTCCTGAAACAAGGTTTACACCTTTAGTTTGACAGCCCGCACCATCTGCTACCTCATTTATTATTTGGTTAATCTCCTCGGTTGATTGAGATGTTTCTTTAAAATCAGTACTTAAGCACGAGAGATTTTGCAAAACACCCTTTGTATTAATATGGATATCGCTAGTAATGCCGGAAATACTAGAAACCATTTCTCTGAAGGCCTCGGCGAGCTTACCCAGCTCATCTGAACCCCGAGGCTTGATATCAACAGTCAGATCACCATTTTTAATTTGGTCTGCCTGATTTATAAGGTGCTTTAAGTATTTAACCAAAAACGCCGCTAAAACACTGCTTATCAAAATGCCCAGCACAACAACTGCTAGAATTGCAATCAACATACTTTTCCTAATACTATCCAATTCCATTACAACATTGTTGGCATCAAAATCTGCTCCAACAATACCAATTGTTTCTCCACTGACGTCTTTCAATGGAATGTATGCTGAAATAAGATTTCCCCAATCTTCAGTCCAATTTAATTCATAGTCCGGGTTTCCTTGAAATGCTGACAGCATAGCTTCGCTTATATTGTCTCCAGCTTCCTCTTCTCCAAGCTCTGAAGCATCCTCCGAGCCATCCGGAGCACCATCAACAACATATATGTATTTTCCGTCTTCAGTTTTTCTCATAGTATACAAATATTTGAGGCCGGTTGCCTCCCTTATGTAATTCAGCTTGCCTCGCAGTTCGATATAATAATCATTCTCCATATCTTCAAGGTTCTTTAAAGCATTAAACTTATCTGAGTCAATTTCCCTGCTTACTGAATTAACTATATCCTTGGCTGTTTGTCCCACTGATTGCACTATGGTTTTCTCTGCTTTGTAATTTGCGTAAAGGCCCATTATAAGTGATGATAATAGGCCAAGTAACAGAAATCCACAGACAAGCTTCAATCTAAATGAAATATTTAACTTCTTCATTAGAGCCTCCATATGGTAATATGTGATAATTGAGATGGAATTATATAGATATATATTACAAATATTATCACACTTTAGGTAAATAAAGAAGTTTTTTTTAAATTAGATAATTCTCCTTAGCTTTATGCCATTAAGAATCCTTCTTTCCGGATTTATTCCTAAAAAGAGACAGTCCACCAAAGCCGCTGATAATTGCCATATAGAAACCAAAATCATACCACCAGCCTGAGTTTGCAGTTTCATAAACCCTGATACTTTTATCAAAGAGTCCAATAATCAATGATATTGGTGCAATCCATCCATGCCATATACCCCAGAAGAATCCCGCAGGCTTTGCTGCCGTGTAGGAACCGTCTCCTGGTATGCAGCCTGTCAGAGCCACTAAAAACAACAGCCCCATTGCAATTAAAAAAAATAGCTTTTTTCTCACTATAGCCTCCTTAAACTTCATTTTCCCCTAATACTAAATTTATGAAATTAGTTGATTTATATACCATATGATACCATATCCTGCTGTACATATAGTAATATTTTTGTGCATTGGAGTCGGTAATTCAAACCGTTACTCCAGCCTATTTGGGGTACTGTAAGGCTTTAGTAAGCTTACTTTTTTTAACCTCAGAAAAAATCCAAATCACAATTGGAAGAACAACCTGAAAAGGCAACGCATAAAAAGGATAAACATTGCTAGCCCATGCTTGCATATCCATAGTATTCTTATACAGAATCTGCGCCATAAAAACCATAATCAGTCCCAACTGTAAAACCATTGCTCTGTAGTCCTTTAGGTTGAATATCTTTGCAAATATATTTGCAGCCACATATAAGCAAATGCTTATTTTTATGAAGGAACCAACTGCCAGAGCAAATGCAACCGATACCTCAATTCGTTGAACAAATTCACCAATACTGATTCCACTGACTGCAACATAGGACGGAAAATAGAAACTGTTCCCAATATCTCCTAAAACCAATGTATTTCTAATAGTTATATATATTATGATAACTCCTGCAATAGAAAGTCCTGTAAAATAAACTTTATAGGATGACTTTTTAGATTTTAATGTAGAGAAAACACCTAAAAAAAGGACCGACTCGGCAAAGGGAAAGGAAAATGAAGAAAAGCTACTTTTAAGTAAAATAGATATGTCTGTGCCTAAAAAAGGCTTTAAGTTACCAACTCTCATTTCAGGTATGGCCAACAATAGTACAACTCCTATTATAGTAAGGATAATTGGTAAAATATACGCACTGGTTTTCCCGATGACATCAATCCCCATTCTCACAGCAAATACAGCCAAAAGGCCTACAGCTATCATGGGCACTATCATTGGAGTTCTAGTCATCGCTACAACATTCATAAATTCACCAAAATTTCGTGTAACCAGGGCTCCTAGATGAAAGGAGTACCATAAGTAAAAAAGAGCAATAACCCTTCCTCCGATTTTCCCAAAAAGGATCTCTAAAATTTCAAATAAATCTTTACCATGAAAAATAAACAAAATTCTTGCATATATAAGAAGCATCGGCATTGCAGACAAAAGACCAATAAGGCCGGCAATCCATTTATCATTTTCTGCTTCGCCTACAATACCGGTAAGAATAGTACTCCCCAATATAAAAATTACTAAAATACAGATAGCTTCCTTATCATTTACTTGCTCCCTTTTCATCATAGCTTATCCACCCTAAATACTGAATTCATTAGCTTTTTTATGGGTTCAGCAGGACTTGGGATTTCAACATTGAAGCAGAGCAGCATGGCAATTAGCAATGAAGCAAGCCACAAAGCTGCACCAAGTACAAATTCAACCCACTTTTTTTCTTTATACAAAGGGATAAATTCATATGCCGCTAACAATACATAGATCAAAAACACCAATATAAACATGAATTTTATCTCCCCACCTCCAGTGGCTTTGAAAGCAATGAGCTTCCTTTCATATCAATTTTAAAGGTAACATCAACCTTTACTTTTTTAAAATACTCTTCCCAATTATTGTTAACCCTTTTCCATACTTTAGTATTATTCTCACTTAAATTCTTACCGAACCCGAAAACGTCAACACCATACTCTCGTTGGACTTTCTTAATAATATTTTGTATCCGCTTCTCACATGAAGTCTCAGCTAATTCAATAAGCTCTCTTCTACCCTTTTCACTTATCAGGTCAATTTCCCCACCTATTTCTGCAAGAGACACAACTGTTTCAATTTTTAAATCAAATGAAATATCATTGTTACTGAATACAGGCTTTAGCTTTGTTTTGCTTTTGAAAATCTCAAAGGTAATTGGGATTATGTTCGTTTTTTTGTTTTCATCATTGCTAAGCTTTGTTTGAACCTCCTGAATAAGAAGGCCACCCTTTATTTCATTTTTGACAAAAAGAAGCTCCTTTGTCTCCTCTTCATTTAAAAATCCTATTAGCTTGTCCCCACTAAACAGGGCAGTTCCTCCAATACTCGGCGTTTTATCCTTTTCTGTAGCCTTCATTTTTATTGTTGCGACACTTGCACTTATACCCTGCCCCCTCATATTATTCCCAAAGGTCT
>JAEZIV010000123.1 GCA_023436515.1 Bacillota bacterium | reverse complement strand
GTGGTGTATTCCGCGGCATAGCCCTCTCCACTATTAGCAGGCTTGAGATATCCTCTGTTCCCATTATCCTTTACGATTATTGATATATTGTCTGTTCTAAGACCCTTTTCCCTAACTTCTATTGCTGCCTTTTCGGCGTTGGTGTACCCCTCAAATATTGCAACTATTGTTCTGGCCACTATTAATCACTCCCGTTTGTGATAACGTACACCAAGAGTATTTGCATTTTTTGTTTTTATATCCAAATACAGTCTTTTAATAGTGATCATATCATGTTCCGGTTAAATGTAATTCAGTAAATCCGTTGGTTTTTCCAGAAAGATATTTGGGTCAACCCTCTCAAGCTCACTTCTGGGGCTATAGGTCCACGCAACAGCGGCACTTTTTACACCTGCATTTCTGGCACACAGAATATCCAGGGGACTGTCACCAACATATAAAACCTCCTCCTTATTATCTACCTTAGCTATCTTCATGGCATTAATTAATGGCTCCCCATCAGGCTTATGCTTATTGGATTCCTCAGATCCGTTTACAAACATGAAGTAGTCATATAGATTAAAGAGCTTCAAGCCCCTAACAGCCAATTCTCTTCTTTTAGATGTAACTACACCTAGAACAATCCCCTTTTCATACAGACTTTTTAGCAGATCATGTATGCCTATAAAGATAGCTATGCAATTATCGTGCTTCTCTTCATTATAGGCTCTATAGGTTTTAACCAGTTCTTCCTCTTTTCCGGGATAAATAGACTTGAAGTGCTTCACCAGAGGCATGCCTATATAGCCAATGGTCTCTTCCTCAGGTCTTGTAGTTCCAAAATGATGCATAAATGTGTGATTGAAGGATTCTAGAATCAATGGAATAGTATCTATTAGTGTCCCGTCCAGATCAAAAAAAACGTATTTAAAGTTGTTCATGAGACTTCTCCTGTCTATGCTTTTATTACTAATTTATTAGTTCAAATAAGCTCATACTTGTTTTAATAAATATGTTTACAAAATAAAACATATTTAGCTATTTGACGTATACTATATATTGGGTTATTACTTGTTAATTATGGTATAATTAATTATAATCTATTATATATGCTTTTAAAACATATGCTCATTATATAGTTGATTTTTCGTGTTTGGGTATAATGATTGTGTTATAAGGTTGTATAAATAATTTTTTTGGAAGTAGAGGGTGGATTCATTGAAAAATAAGATTAAGCATTCGTTACCTAACCTTTTGACCTTCATTAACCTTTCCCTGGGTATAATTGCACTTCTATTTGCAATCAAGGATGATTTAATTCAAGCAGCTCTACTTGTAATGGTAGCTGCACTAACGGATCGGTTTGATGGAAAGGTTGCGAGGATGCTTGACAGCACAAGTGAGTTGGGTAAAGAACTGGATTCGCTTTCTGACCTGATATCCTTTGGCGTAGCACCAATCATAATTGCCTGGAAGATAAGCTTTCTTCACTTAGGAGTAGTAGGTTACCTCCTTGCAGTTTTATTTCCTATAGCCGGGGCTTACCGGTTGGCCAGATATAATATTACCACCTTCAATAACGTTTTTTGTGGAGTCCCAATTACCATTGCAGGTGCTTTTTTATCAATAATCAATTTGTACAATCAATTTGCCAGGATAAGAGGGAATTACAGTAATATAAATACTATTGTTTGTGCAGTTATTGTAGTTTTACTCTCCTATTTGATGGTGAGTAAAATACAGATAAAGAAGAGATAATCCTTATCAAGTATTCAGTGCAGTACTTCATCTGCCTTTGAGCACCCTAAAGTATCTAACGAGGCTGTCCATAATTAGGACAGCTTTTTTGTTATAACTTTTCTTAGTACTTCATACTGGCTTCACAACATGATGCAAACCGTCTATTTTACAAACTACTATTTAAACCTGCCGTAAAAGAACAACAAAAATCTGATTGCCAAGGCAGTACCAAGCTATGTTATCAAACATGACATACTGTTGTCGTGTACGATGTGGTAAAATTATAGAAACCGAAAGTAAAGTTAATCAATGAATTGTATGAATGTTAACGTTGGAAATAGGTGTTTGGCTGCCAAAAGGTTTCTTAACTCGTTGGCACCGGAAAGGAATGGTCAAAAATGGATAAACTCGATTCCTTCAATGTATTACCAAATGAGGAATATGAAATTGCAAAGACATTATATGAAAAGGGGACTTGCATCGGATGCAAAATTGTTTTCAAAAAAAGACCAAACGGCTATAGATTTATATTTAGCAAACAAAGCAATAAGAAAGTATTGTTCTGGATGGAGGTATCCGATAATTCATTGCTCGTAAAGGCCAATTTATTGCACATTGATAATTATATTGAGAAAATGTCAAGTTGCTCCGGCACAATAAAAAAGTCAATAACAGCTACAAAGGAATGTGAAAATTGTCATCCCTGTTGTGGTTCTTTGCATGCTTCATATCATATAGATGGTATAAAATATACACCATGTTACTTTAAGGGTCATTATTTTTCTCAAATGAGTAAAACAGATTGGGATATGTTGACCGATTTAATTGTCTTAGAAAATAACGAGGTATAAGCACTCGATGTAAGTTGCTCAGACAAAGCTCAACTTCCTAGTTAGGTACATTTTATGTGTTATATAACCGGCCCATTCCGGGGAATCCGTCCTCATATTCTTCAATAATGTTTGAACTAAGATACTCCATCACCTGATGCTTTACTTCTTTTTTGCAAAGTAGTCGAACATCATAAAATTGCCTTTTATCTGGCTGGATATTACTTTTCATCAACATTTCTATGTTTTGATGCTCTTTTATAAAACAGTCATTTGTAGGCTGACAACTTATTATTCTCGGCAGCTTAAACATCCGGTAATTTTGCTTTGTAGTACAATAAGCAAATACATACCACGCGTACCATTGAAAAGAAAGTGCCAGTGGCTCTACAATACGCTCTGATTTAATATTGTCAGCAGTTGTATATTCGATAAATAATTGTCTTTTTTCATATATTGCCTTTTCGATAATTTTCAAATGTTCATTTACTTTCGCACCCTCTCTTGCAACAGTAAAATCAACAAATATTCGTTGCTCGCCTCCCTGCATAATGGTGAGAGCTTTTTCTAAGGTTGTATTGATTTTTTTGTTATCATATGCTGAGCTCAATCCCCTTAAAGCAATAACTATATTAAGGTAGTCGTCCATATCAGCTATTTGCTTTGTAAGTTTAAAGCCGTCTAAAATTTCGTATCCACCGTTAGTTCCATATGTTGACACAATGGGAATGCCTGCTTTACATAAAGCTTCTATATCCCGCTGTATTGTTCGTTTAGTTACCTCGAATTTCTCAGCAAGCAGTGAGGCACTAACTGTTCCTCTATTCAATAAATACATTGTTATAGAAATAAGTCTATCTATCTTCATAGCTTTAATCCTTATAAATGCGCAATTTATTTTTTCTGAGTACAACCTAATACTCTCTGTATCCTCATAATCAGAGGTTTTTCAACATATATAGCCACTTTCATAAAAGTATAAACTAAACTGTAAATATTTACAAGAATATTAAGAGCTAAACTTTGAGTGACTTGACACCACCAGTATTTATTTTATTTACCGGCTTCATATTTTCAAGAGAATATAGCGAAAATACAATGGACTGTATAGGTTAATAAATTTAGGTAAGTTTTTAATCTATGATAGTCTATCAAGGGCATTATTTGTTGCGTATGTGAAAACATACCTTGGAATGTCCGTATTACAGTTAGCACCTTTACCAGTAGCAAGGGAATATTAATGTTTCTAAGGCATTAATAACACTTACAGTTACTTTTGTTCTTGCTATGGTAATCAACATAGTTTATTACAGGATAATAGAACTTATTGCTGAATAATCTTGGTAAAAAAGTGTCTGGCTATAAAAAAATATTAACTTTGTGAATGACCCTTTTTATTAATAAGATATGGTAAAATAAATGTTATCTCCCTTGGCATTATAAATTGTCAATGTAGAGCCAAATTTGATTGTATAGATGATGAAAGGGTGATATGAAAATGCAATTTAAGCTGTATACAGATGTCCATGAATTTTACAATGCTACCTATGATGTGTTAATGGGTCACGAGGCGCAGAATATGCTTCCCCTTGGTAATATCATAATTGGGCATGAAGGGAAAGATAAAACAGACTGGCGTGACCCCCAAAATTGGCTTATGGCGACTATTTCAGATTCAAAGGGTATACAGCTTACCGCGTTGATGACACACCCTCATAATATAACCCTTTATGCAACAGACAATATAATTAATTCCCAAGCTATAAGCTGTCTGATAGATGGACTTAAAGATTATAAGATTCCCGGTGTTATAACCGAGAAAACCTTGGCGGAGTCATTTGCAAAAGAATATACCGATCGTAAGGGCTTAACCATTAACACAATCATGAACCAACGGATATATGAGCTTAAGGCAGTAAACCCGGATGTTAAGCAATTAGGTGTTCTTCGTTTGTTGGACGAAAAAGATATGCATTTTTTTCCATACTGGGCTGAAGCATTTAATGCAGCAAGTAGTTATGGAAAGACAGAAATGTCTATTCCCCAAGATGCAAATTCATATCACTATCGATTATCGACAAAAAAGCTTTATGTCTTAGAATACAATGGAGTACCGGTTTCTATGGCAGGATATACAAGGGAAATGAAAACAGCTATCGGTGTTGCATTTGTATATACACCTCCATATTTTCGCGGAAAGGGTTACGCCTCCTCATGTGTGGCGCAAATTAGTCAAAGGGCATTGGATAACGGTTTTAGTAAGTGTGTACTATACACGGATTTGTTAAACCCAACATCGAATAGTATTTATCAGAAAATGGGATATACGGCTATTTGTGATTCACTTATGTTGAAATTTGAATAGTATCTGAATCCAATCCATTTTCTTAATAAAACAAAGCACCAATTTGTATGCTGTTCATTTTACTTGATTTTTTCGTGCAACAAATGCAAGGCATATAATTGAGTTTAGCGATATGATTTATCTTAAAGGGGGGGATAATAATGGATTGGCTTGACAGAATGAATGACACTATGGACTATATTGAAGCGCATCTGGCGGATGATATTTCGTATGACAAGATTGCTCAGTTAGCCTGTTGCTCTACGTATCATTTTCAACGAATGTTTCCGTTCATTACCGGAGTGACGTTATCAGAATACATTCGCCGTCGTCGATTGACACTTGCAGCGTTTGAATTGCAAACAACCAATACTAAGGTAATCGATTTGGCTATTAAATATGGATATGAATCACCTGAAGCATTTACACGGGCGTTTAAAGATATTCATGGAGTAGCACCGATTTCAGCGCGCTATATTGGTGTTTCTCTTAAAGCCTATCCTCGTATGACCTTCCAAATTTCTATTAAAGGAGATATCGAGATGAATTATCGAATTGAGCAAAGAGAATCTTTTGAAATGTTCGGTGTGTACACTGAAATTAGTACAGACCAAGCAAAAGCGTTTGAACAGGTTCCGCAATTTTACAGGAAATGTGATGAAGATGGCGTCCCTGATGACATAAATAGGCTTTTAGGACGCTTTAAAGACAATCACACTATCGCAGCATTGTATGATTTTTCAGAAACATCATTTAAGTATATGCTATGTAATTTTTTACCTAAAGGTCTCTCAATTCCATCAAAGTTTACAACACTAACTGTTCAACCGCTGACGTGGGCAATCTTTTCTTCTTCTGACTGTGATATGCAAAAACTCTGGGTACGGATATGGTCAGAATGGTTTCCAACGTCAGATTATGAACAAGTTGTTGGGCCACAATTTGAGATGTATTATGGCTTAGCGAGACATGAAAATGTTTTTGGAGAAATATGGATTCCGGTGAAAAAGAAGTAATTTTCCTGTATACTGAATAAGCATTCATTGTAGTTTATTCAGACAAATCACAATTTCCTAATTATGCAGATTTTATAATTATTAACTTGAGTTATCACGTAGTTAAGAGCGACTAAGGATGAAAACCTTAATCGCTCTTTTCTGATTTGAAATTACAACCACACTGTTACAGCCAACCCGCCGTTAAAAAACACAGTGTTCATATAATTCCCTATTGGCGGAGAAGGGGGGATTCGCCCCCTGCTGCGCATGTTAATGACGTCGCCCACCGCTCGCAAATCAATAGGGTCCCTGCAAGTTGCAAACTTGCGGGGAAAAGGAGGAGCGATGTAGCGGTACTTAAAATCCATGAGCTGCTTTTTACTATGGATTTTAAGTAGAGTGGAATCTGCTCCGACGTGGTGCTAGGCTCCTACGCTCTCCTAAAAATGTGCCTTTAGCACATTTTCTAAACGGTTCGCGCACTCTCGGGTTCGAATCCAATCCTTTTTCTTTATAAAACAAAGCACCCACATAAAATGCGGATGCTTTATTTTTGGCGGAGAAGCGGGGATTCGAACCCCGGCTAGGATTACTCCTACTAACGGTTTAGCAAACCGTCCCCTTCGACCTGCTTGGGTACTTCTCCATTTATTTTAAGCTGACTCTTCTGGAGCCAGCTTATATTCATTTGGCGGAGAGAGTGAGATTCGAACTCACGGTAGGCTCACACCTACGCCGGTTTTCAAGACCGGTGCCTTAAACCAACTCGACCATCTCTCCAAGTCGAAATCATAGGTATCGCGTCAGCGACGAACTTAATTTTACAATGAATCCGACTGTTTGTCAACACTTTAATTATATAAACTAATAAAAATACCGGTGTAAATGTTGCCAATTAACCCTTGAGTCCATGCAGCCTTCAATCATTATTGTACTTTAGCTTCTAAATTCTGCATATCCTTTGTAAAGGAACTATATGGACAAACAATATAAAACATTTTGGCTGTTTTCTTTACACCTGCATAATCAGATAATTTATAGTAGGAATTAGCTAAATAGTAGTAAGCATCGTCTATATAGTATTCATTATTTTTAGCAAAGTCTATAGACCTTGATAAACTTGTTATTGCGCCGAAATAATCCTTCTTTTTGTAATTTTTGTAGCCCTCTCTATATAATTGCTGTGATGCCTTTGGAAAACTCTTTTCAATGAGCTCATTATAAAGCTTGATTCCTGTCTCACTTAGCATATCTTTTTTTATATCATACCTAAGTAAAGCTGAAGCTCCAACGTAGTCTTCATTTATATATAAACTCTGTGCTTTCATTAGCATCTCGGCAGTACTTTTCTCATTATCATCAATTATTTTAAGTTCATTATACTTCTCTTCCTCAGCTGCAAGCGTCTTTTCTGATTCTATTAACTTTTCCCTTAATGAATCTATTTCATCTTTAAGCCTTTTGTTTTCTTTTACTGCGCTGTTAAAATCAGTAACTGCGTTAATCTTAGCCTTCTCCTGGGAAGACAGCTTTGATTGATATTCACTTATGTTATTTTGAAATTTCACCTGGCTATATGCTGTCAATAGCAGAACTATGAATGCTCCTGTAAACAATATCAACGCATACATCCAAATCTGTTTCTTTTCATTTTTAGTTTCTTTATTACTATTAAGCTTAAGGTTCATACCTTATATTGCCTCCATTAGCCTATAGGCTACAAATTTACAAATGACTTGTGTAATTTCTCTCAATACTATTCTTTTTCGCAATATCGATAGCCTGGATTTCTTCAGCTGAAAGTGTATACTTGGATTTACCGGAGGATACAGGCTTTGCATAAGTTGACGAACTGTCCCTGGCATATATTCCGCTTATCACTATTCCAGAATCACTATTGTCGAGCATAGCTATTGAAAAGCTAAGATCGCTTCCTACGTTATCAAATGCATTAAATCTTACAATTCCTACTTTTTGGACGCATTGAAGAAGTGTTCTTTCTATAGTATTTACTTTTAACTCTATATCTCTGTTCTTTGAAGTTACCACATTAACACTATCAAGACATTTCTCAAGAAGCTCTTCCATATTTCGGTCACTTAAGCCATTCATAAATCTGTTATACTTAACTTTTATTCTATTTGTTTTCTTGATATTTGCAATAATGAAAAAAATGTTAACTACAGTTATAAATATTAATATTGAGAAAAGCAGCAATATTTCAAAATCCAGATTTAGTATATTATTGATCAGGTCCATTTTCTTAACTCCTTATATTCTTATTACAAGTAAATAAAAAACCGGCATGCGTCCATTTGGGGCTATTTTCGTTTTTAAGCCATTTCACTATTTTGTATAGTAATATCCTTGACGTAGTTGAAAAAACCTCTTAAAACTTATTTTTGAAGGTCGCTTTTTTAGTGGTTATTGTAAAAAAATTCTAATAACCTGTCAAGTTCATCATTTGAATAATACTCTATAGTAATTTTACCTTTATTATTATTTGCCTGTAATTTAACTTTAGTCCCCAAAATACTCTTTAATTTATCCTCAACAAATTTGAAGTCAGGGTTGTCCTTTATTTCTTTCTTTTGTCCTGTCTTATTTGAAAATAACTTTTTTATATATGCCTCAGTCTCTCTTACACTTAACTTATTTGCAACAATATACTCAGCAGCTCTCAGTTGCATGTCAGCATCTTGTATAATTACAAGTGTTCTGGCATGTCCACTGGATAAATCTCCACTTATAATATATTTTTTAACGTCCTCTGTTAGTCCTAGCAGCCTAAGAGAATTAGCTATTGCGGGTCTGCTCCTACCTATAGTCTCAGCAATTTGTTCCTGTGTCATATTGAACTCATTCATCAAGTGAAGAAAGGCATCCGCTTCTTCAATTGGATTTAAATCCTCTCGCTGAAGATTTTCTATAAGAGCGACTTCCATTACCTGCTTATTGGAAAATTCCTTAACTAATACCGGTACCTTGTTCAGCCCGGCTAACTTTGCTGCTCTCCATCTTCTCTCACCTGCAATTATAGTGTAGAGATTATTCTCTTTTTTAACTATTATCGGCTGAATAATTCCATGCTGTTTAATTGATTCAGATAGCTGAGCAAGCTTCTCATCATCAAAAAACTTTCTGGGCTGACTAGAATTTGGTTCTATTTCATTTATTCTTAATTCAATAATTCCTGATTCATCCTCAAGGGCCTCATTTGATATTAATGCACCTAAGCCTTTTCCTAAACCCTTCTTTACCATTTTCTATACCACCTCTTCAGAATACTCTATTACTTCTTCTGCTAAGTCTAAGTAACACTCGGCACCCTTTGACTTTGCATCATATAATATTATTGGAAGACCAAAACTTGGGGCTTCACTCAATCTAACATTTCTAGGTATAACCGTCCTATAGACTTTATTTCTAAAATACTTTTTTACTTCCTCAACAACCTGTATTGAAAGGTTTGTCCTTGCATCGAACATTGTAAGAACAACCCCTTCCACATCTAATTCCGGATTTAAATGCTTTTGTACAAGCTTTACAGTATTCATCAGCTGGCTTAAGCCTTCTAAAGCGTAGTATTCACACTGGATGGGAACTAATATTGTATCAGCGGCAGTTAAGGAATTTAAAGTGAGAAGTCCCAATGAAGGAGGGCAATCTATCAAAATAAAATCATAGTCTTGTTTTATGTAATAAAGTGCTGCCTTTAACCTATTCTCTCTGGATATGACAGAAACCAGTTCTACTTCAGCACCGGCTAACTGAATATTGGAAGGACACAGCATAAGATTATCTATACATGTTTTGACCAGGGCTTTCTCAATAGCTTCATCATTGATGATAACATCATATACTGATTGACCTATTGATTTTTTATCGACACCTAATCCACTGGTTGTATTTCCTTGAGGGTCAATATCGATAACCAGTACTTTTTTGCCCTTGTGAGCAAGACATGCACTTAAGTTTACTGCAGTCGTAGTCTTACCAACTCCACCTTTTTGGTTTGCTATGGCTATAATTTTTGCCAAGAAATTCTCACTCCTTAATAAGTTACATTAGTTCTCCATTTGAAAATTATATCATAGGGGAAATAATAATACAAAGAAATTAATAGAATTGTAAAATGTTTCACGTGAAACATTTTACAAAAAAAAAGTGAAGCCTATTCCTATATA
Organism: Bacillota bacterium; assembly: GCA_023436515.1. Classification (GTDB taxonomy): domain Bacteria; phylum Bacillota; class Clostridia; order Acetivibrionales; family DSM-1351; genus Ruminiclostridium. Next base: position 7,194 of record JAEZIV010000123.1, on the reverse strand, counting down.
TACTGAAACAGGCTTCACTTTATGATTGTTTTAAATTAGAAATCCAGGTTTGTTACATCTTTAGCATGCTGATGGATATATTCTTTTCTAGGCTCAACCTTGTCTCCCATAAATGTGCTGAAGGTTTCATCAGCAGTAACTGCATCTTGGAGTTCCACCTTCATAATTGATCTTGTCTCAGGATTCATTGTAGTATCCCATAGTTGATCCGGATTCATTTCACCAAGACCCTTATATCTTTGAATATTAACATTTGGGTCATCTTTTCTCCAACCCTTTTCCTGATACACCTTTTCAACCTGTCTTTCATCATAAGCATAATATTCTTCCTTACCCTTATAAACCTTGAATAAAGGAGGCATTGCAATATATACGTGACCTTGCTCAACAAGTGGTCTCATATATCTGAAAAAGAAGGTTAAAAGAAGCATACGTATGTGAGAACCATCTACATCGGCATCTGCCATAATAATTACCTTATCATATCGAAGCTTGCTTGTATCAAACTCATCTCCAATACCTGCACCGAGTGCTATTATAACAGGGGATAGCTTTTCATTATCAAAAACCTTATCTATACGAGATTTCTCAACATTCAACATTTTTCCCCACAGGGGTAAAATTGCTTGAAATCTTCGGTCTCTTCCTTGCTTTGCTGAACCACCGGCTGAGTCACCCTCAACTATAAATATTTCTGTCACAGAAGGATCTTTTTCTGAACAATCTGCTAACTTGCCTGGTAGAGTACTTGTATCTAAGGCACTCTTTCTTCTAGTCAATTCTCTGGCTTTTCTTGCTGCCTCTCTAGCCCTGGCTGCGGTGAGGCATTTATCAAGAATAATTCTTGCAACAGAAGGATTTTCCTCAAAGAAGCTGGACAACTTATCAGTTAATACATTCTCAACTAAGGTTCTTATTTCACTGTTCCCCAGCTTTGTCTTCGTTTGTCCTTCAAATTGGGGTTCGGGGAGCTTTATACTTATAACAGCCGTTAAGCCTTCTCTAACATCCTCACCGGATAAGTTTTTATCACTTTCCTTTAAAAAGTTATATTTTCTTGCATAATCATTTAAAACTTTTGTAATGGCTGTTCTGAAGCCAGTTAAATGAGTTCCGCCCTCGGTTGTTGCTATATTATTTGCATAGCTGAAAACATTCTCATTATAACCATCATTATATTGCATGGCTATCTCAACTATGTTGGCATCCTTATTACCTTCAACAAAGATAATATTATTATGAATAGGATCCTTAGTTTTATTTAAATACTCAACAAAAGAGATAATGCCACCTTCATAATGTAGGTTCTTTATCACCGGTTCCTCCGGCCTTTCATCAACTAAAACTATTCGAATACCTCTGTTAAGGAAGGCCATTTCCCTATATCGAGTAATCATTGAATCAAAGTCGAATACAATATCCTCAAAAATTAAGGTATCAGGTTTAAAAGTAGAAATTGTGCCATGTTCATTTGTTTCTCCTACTATTTCAACCTTTGTTACAGGCTTACCTCTTGAGTATTCCTGTCGGTAAACATGACCATCTCTTCTAACTTCTACAACCATACTCTCCGATAACGCATTAACAACTGAGGCACCAACTCCATGAAGACCACCAGAAACACTATAAGCTCCGCTACCGAATTTACCACCAGCATGGAGTATTGTATGTACTACCTCCAAGGTTGGAATTCCCATCTTTGGGTGTATACCAACGGGTATTCCACTACCATTGTCAGTTACCTTAACTGAGTTATCCTTCTGTACAATAACCTCTATTTTATCACATCGACCAGCTAAAGCCTCATCAATACTGTTTGCAACAATTTCATAAACAAGATGATGCAACCCTCTTAAGGATGTACTTCCAATATACATACCAGGTCTCTTCCTTACAGCCTCAAGACCTTCCAATACTTGAATTTGACTTTCATCATATGAATTAATATTATTAGTTTCGTTCATAATTCTGAGTTTATATTCCTTTCAAAAAACATATTAAACGTTAGCTATCTCATTTATAAAACTTGATCTCTTTTGAAGAGTTACTGAAGATATTGGAGACAAATAAATCTTGCTCTTCTTATCTGTTTCAGTTATAATAAAGGACTTTGGAAGGTCATCAGAAATACTTTCAATAAAGCCTTCTTCTTCGGCAATTTTTAAAAATTCCTTAGTATCCTTGGAAATTGTAGTAGTATCTATATCCATTATAGCAATTACATTCTTAATCGGAATAACAACATCTCCACCAATATGCAAAAACATTTTCCATGTCCTCCCACAAACGTCTAATTCTAATTTTACCTTATTAACAAATTTAATGCAAACTAACATTTTCAAATACTATTAGCAACATGCCCATCTTCAATTTTATAATAGTTACACTTTTCAATAAGTGAATTTCTGAAGTGTGCATCAGTAGTACAGGTAATAAATGTTTGCACATTCTGAATACTATCCATTAGATAGTTTTGACGATTTTCATCAAGTTCAGACATAACATCATCCAATAATAAAACCGGATATTGGCCTGTTTCCTTATAAATCAACTCTATTTCAGCAATTTTCAGAGATAAAACTGCAGATCTCTGTTGTCCTTGTGAGCCAAAATTCTTTAGACTCTTTTCATTTATCAAAATATCATAATCATCTCTATGAGGTCCTGTTGATGTATATCCAAGACTAATATCTCTTGATAATGTCTTTTCTAAACATTTTATGTAAAATTCAATGATATCCTTCTTTTCTGATGCTTCACCAAGCTGGATACTACTACTATAATCAAAAGTAATTACTTCTTTTTCCCCTGTTATGAACTTATGCTGATTTTGAGCTAGCTCTGATAATTCCTTTGCAAATTTTCTGCGACTTAAAATGATTGAAGCAGCAACCTCAGAGAGCTTTATATTCCATATATCCATAGTATCAATCAGTGAGGAATTTGTACTTATAGTTTTCAGTAAGGTGTTTCTTTGTTTTAAGATTTTTGTCAGTAATTGCAGATCATAAAAATATGCAGGCTTTACTTGACTCAGAGTAATATCTACAAACCTTCTTCTCTCCTGAGGACCTTGCTTAACAATAAACAAATCCTCAGGGGAAAAGATAACTGCATAAAGATTTCCCATTAAAGCACCCATTTTTGTCAATGGTATTTCATTTATCTTAACCTGTTTTTTTGAATCCGTCAGATAGGAAATTTCAATTTCTTTATCAAGACCTTCTCCTGTTACAAGGGTTTTTACCTTAAATGAATTTGATCCGAAGTTAATTAATTCAATATCCTTTGATGTTCTGTGAGATCTTCCAGAGGCACATAAATAAATGGCTTCAAGGATATTGGTTTTTCCCTGGCCATTATCACCATAAATAATATTAAACCGATCAGAAAAAGAGATCTTAGTATCCTTATGGTTTCTAAAATTCACTAGATCCAAGCTTTTAATAATCAAAAGTATTACCTCAAATAAATAAAATAACGAATTTAAAAGTTAATCTCAAAAGTTAAAATTTTCGACTACAGAGAACCATCGGAAAATACAAAAGTGGGGATTACCTTTGAACCACCAAGTACTTATTTCCTTCAAACTCAACAATATCACCGTTTCTAAGCTTTTTTCCGCGTTGAATTTCTATGTTATCATTTACCTTAACAAAGCCATCCAATATAAAGCCCTTAGCCATAGCACCATTCTCAACAGCACCGGCCCATTTAAGGAACTGATCCAATTTAATATATTCTGTGTTTATTTCAACTGTTTCCATATGCCCTCCGGGTTTACTTAATAAGTGTCTAGATTCTAACTGCCTGTATAAGATATGCAAATTCGTTGTTACTTTCAATAACAGGTCTTATTGTACAGGGTGCATTGGTTGTAATGAAATAGATGGCTGCTCTGTCCTCGTCAATAGCCTTAAGTGCATCTATAAGAAATGCCGGATTGTAACCTATTTCTAAATTATTGCCCTCAATTTCAACTTTTATTTCTTCACGAGCTGCACCAAGTTCAGTATTTGAGGTTATAACTATTTTATCATTTCCAATTGTAAGCTTTACTGGGCTGTTCTTGTCATTCATTGATATAAGAGAAGCTCTTTCAAGACTTGACTGGAAATCCTTTATATTAATAATAACTCTAGTTTCAAATTCTTTATTTAGTAAGCTGTTATAGTTGAGGAACTTACCTTCAATAAGTCTTGATACAATTCTCCAGGACTGAGTATCAAAAACAACCTGATTATTAGAGTTGTATATATATACATCCTCATCATTAGGTTGAAGAATCTTGGAAATTTCGTTCAAGGTCTTACCGGGTATTATAACACTGAAATCATTAATATCAGTAGAAAGAAGCTTTCTTCTCAAAGCAAGCCTGAAACCATCAATTGATACTACTACCAGCTCTTTATCCTTAACCTCAATTAGAGAGCCTGTCAGAACAGGTCTATTTTCATCAGAGCCTACTGCGAAAACCGTTTGTCTGATCATATCCTTTAACTGGCCTTGTGTTAAGGTCAAAACATTTTCTTTTTCAATGATAGGGATTGCTGGATATCCGTTAGGATTTATACCTTTTATTTCAAAATGTGAATTTTCACATTCCAGGACAACAAGGTTATTTTCTCTAACCTCTATAAGAATTTCGGCATCAGGCAACCTTCTGACAATGTCCCCAAATATCTTTGAGTTGATTACAATTGAGCCGCTTTCTCTTATGTCAGCTTCAACATAGCACTCTATTCCAATTTCTAAATCATTTCCTGTTAACTTAAATTTATTATCAGCATTTATTAAAATTCCCTCAAGTATTGGTAATGTAGTTTTTGTTGAAACAGCCTTTTGAACTATATTTATACCATTAAGCAAAATTTCTTTTGAGCAAATTAATTTCATGGCTACCTCCAAATTATATATATATTATATAAAGATAAAAATCAGTAATAATAGTAGTAAGTGCTGTTGGAACTGTTGATAACTTCTGTAAATCAGCAGTACAAAGAGCCGGATAGTGTTAATAATATGTTGAATATATGCTCCGGTTTACCAACAGAAATATTTTTTTATCCATAACTCTAACTTATACACAAAGTTTTATCACCAAATCAACAAAATCTGTGTATAACTTTATGAATAAAAAAAATTAATTCCCAGATATATTCTTCTTTATATCATCTATAGTTCTTCTTAATTCAGCACTATTAATCATGTCCTGACTGATCTTTTCACAGGCATGAATTACTGTAGTATGATCACGGCCCCCAAAGTCATCTCCGATTTTAGGCAAGGACATGTCAGTCATATCCCTGCATAGGTACATCGCAATCTGACGTGGAAAAGATATATCTCTGGATCTCTTTTTTGACTTAAGCTCATCAGTTTTAAGATGAAAATAGCGAGATACAGCTTCTTGTATTGTTTTTGAATTGATAATAACAGCCTTACTGTTATTGAACATATCCTTTAAAGCCTCTATAGCCATATCAACATTTATAGTATTTTCCGTCAGAGTTGAATAGGCAATAACCCTATTCATTGCTCCCTCGAGCTCTCGGATATTCGATGCAACCTTATCTGCAATAAAAACCATTACATCATCAGGTACATCCAGATTTTCCATTTGAGCCTTTTTGCGAAGAATAGCTATTCTGGTTTCCAGATCCGGAGGAGCAATATCAGCAATCAAGCCCCATTCAAATCTTGATCTAAGTCTATCCTCAAGAGTGGTTATATCCTTTGGTGGCTTATCACTTGAAATGATAATCTGCTTATTTGCTTCATACAATGCGTTGAAGGTATGGAAAAACTCTTCTTGTGTTCTTTCCTTACCTCCGATAAACTGAATATCATCTATCAGTAGAACGTCAATATTTCTGTACTTGTATCTGAATTCCTCATTTTTATCATCTTTAATTGCATTGATAAGCTCGTTTGTGAACTTCTCCGAAGAGACATATAATACCTTAAGTGATGGATTTTGGCTTAATACAAAGTGACCAATTGCATGCATAAGGTGAGTTTTACCAAGTCCAACTCCCCCATATAGGAATAATGGGTTGTATGCTTTTGCAGGCGCTTCAGATACAGCAAGTGAAGCTGCATGAGCAAACCTGTTGCCATTACCGATTACAAAGGTATCGAAGGTGTACTTCGGATTTAAGAAGGAGCCTGATGTGTCTTCCTCCTGAACAGCTGGCTTTACTGGTGCTTGAGAAGGTGTGGAAAAATAAATATTATAATCCCTATGGGCAATTTGTCTTAATGCATTCTTTATAAGATAGGAATACCTTGATTCAAGAATTCCCTTTTGAAAATCTGCTGGGACCCCAAGAGTTATTGTATTGGAATCTATAGAAATAGGTTCTATGGTTAAAATCCAGGTGTTAAAACTAATCTCAGTCATTTCACCCTTTAACAATTCTAATGTACGGTTCCATACATCATTAAGTTGTGCTTTCATTTTATATCGCCCACCTTGGTTATTTGTAATAAGTTTTTCTTTGATGTATCAATTTAAAGTACTAACTCGTAAAACATTTAACGCAAAACAATCAACTCGTGTTACTAAGCTATACGGCGAACATCGGATTTTCAGAGTCGAGTTAAAATATGTAAATATTTCTACAGTAAAGAGATATTGCATGTCCAAACAAAAAAATAAAAACCATAATAAAATATACACGCTGTTCAGCGTATAAGGAGCCGTCAAAAAATACATTTGAAAGATTACTGCATACTCTTGTTTGACTCCAGTGAAATATTATCGTTTTATCTTAAGTAATGCATCTGAAATTAATCTTTAGTGAATAATGTAAATAAAAAGTTATTAACAACCAAACAGTTAAAAAGGACTGGTTATCAACAAGTATTAATAAATATATCAGAGATTTGTGGAAAATTCAATAAGAAAAAGTGAAGATATCCACAAAAAAATATTTTCTTAAACAGATATATCCACAGGTAATAAGTAAAGAATATATTAAGTAACTATATATTGAGAAATGATAAATGACATCACCATATGTTGATTAATTCATTATATTTTTAAGGAAAAACTTCTTAATTATCTTACAGCAGTGATTATAATCAGCCTTGACAGTTTAAAAAGTTGTAATATATAATAGGTTTGGTGTCTTTAAAAGAAAAACACTTTTCAGTTTATATAAAGGAAATCGGAACGGGGGTGTACTAATG
>JAEZIV010000007.1 GCA_023436515.1 Bacillota bacterium | reverse complement strand
GTCGGCAACAACCCTGTCAAGGTATTCCCCGACAGCCGTGTCACCGGATACCAAGTCAATAAAATTATTCAGGTGATAATATGTCTGAGTCAATTGGTAAGCGCAGGGAGCGAGAGCATCATAAATAACTGAACCTTCACGCTTGTCTATATCACTTGTAACCCTGCTCAACATATCGGCCAGAATATTATCGTAGGTCATGTTTTCAAACATTAAGAACTCACTCCTTTACTTATTGTCAAATCACCATAAATGCTACTTACATCAAAGGTACATAAGATTCCATCTCCGGTTATATTGAAAATGAAATTACCAACACTTTTAATGCGCTCATCTTGAAGCAGACATTCCTGGATTCTTCGCTTCATCTCGATCCTTACGTATGTATCATCCTTACCAATTAAATTCTCAATCTCAATCCCGTAAGAAAAGCTATATATTGGGTATTCATACTTTTCAGTATCAAGTACCTTGTATATAGCTTGCTGTAATGCTTCCAATTCATAAATAAAGCCTTGAGTTTTATCTGCAGATAATTTATATGTCTTGCTGGTTTCAATATCTTCAGTTAGCTCCAAATCGGTTGTTATAACTGAATCAGTCGGTATCATTTGATCACGCCCTTGATTTTAATACTTTCTATTGTTTGCCCTGAAATAGTAATAGGTTCAATATTAACAGTCACTCCATTCAGAACCATGTCCATTCCAATGACTTCAACAATGAAAAATTCCTGTCCGCCATGGTTTCGGAGTAATCTTACTTGATCACCAATTGAAGTGTAGTCCTTCAGATTACCTATTATGAGCTCATCAGGAATAACAAGTCTATCACTTATCTTAATGCCCTCATTGGTTACTGTACCTGATGTAAGGCTGCAAAGCTTGATATTATTCAGGTAGTTCTGAACTATAGTTTTTATTTCATTTATCATGTTGTCACCTCCAGGCTCATTGTATGAGCAGGTAAGAACTCATGAGTGACTTCCTTTACAATCAGTCTTTTATTAAGGCTAATGTCAGAAATTTGAGCATAAAAGCTTGAACCGGCTCGAATATCTGTATCACCCAAGCAGTCAAGAGAAAGCGTTTCAGCTTCATGATTGTATAATGTTAAGAGTATTTTAGCCTTATTTAATGCCTGTGAGTAATTAGTTTTACTGTCTACGCTTTCATAATACTGTAGCAAGCCATATTTTTTAATGGAAGCTTCATCCTTTGTACCGGTCATTATACCAGCTTTATTTTTCTCATCACCTTTGATGTAAATTTTAATCTGATTATAGAAGTCATCGTCAATAGATTTTTTGAAATTGAAATCATAGCAAAGGCTCTGATCACCAAGGATAAGATCAAGTTTTAATTCCTCCAGGTCTCTCAATGCAATGTTGCCAAATTCATCCCTCAAACAGTATTTTTTGCCTGTATTCATTAAGGTATCACTGGAAGCGTTATATATTATATCCAGCCAGGTTTTATCATCCTGAACGCTTGTTGCAAGAATATGACTTGAATTAGTTAAAGTTCCTGTTTTCAAGCCAAAATAGGTGCACATCCTTTTCACCAGAGTAGTTATAGTATCACCCTTAACAACTATAATATCCTTGGCTTTGCAGTAACGTAGTTGATCATAAGCAGTAACCGAAATATCTTTTTTTTTGTTAGTTTCGTACCTAAAAACGTACCCATAAAAGATATTAGCACCATTGTACTTAAATCTGACAATGCTGCCATTTTGTAGTTTCAAGCCATCATCAACAAAGGAAAATTCAAGCTTGCTACAGCCATCATTTAAAGTATCTTTGTATGTTACTTTTGTTACAAGATCACTAATTTCGTATATCTTTTTGTCAACTTCTATGAGAAATTCATAAGTCATGATGGTATCACCAACTTCTGACCAGGATAAATAAGGGAAGGGTTCTTTATTATATTTTTATTTGCACTATAAACTTTTGTGTATTTAGAGCCATCTCCATAATGAACCTTGGCAATACCAAAGAGGGAATCCCCTGATTTCACGATGTGAGACCCTTTACTTTTTGGATTTACAGGTACTGTATTTGCTACTTTAGTAGACTTAGCCGTTTTTGTTGTTTTTGAAGTACTTTTATTTTGTGTTACTACTACCGATTTTTTACCAAACTCCCTATATTCAAGCAGTTTGAAGGATATGTATTTGTCACCTTCTTCACCAGCTTTTTCAGTTATGGTTAATTCTTCAATAAGCACCAAAGTATTAATATCATCACCAATGCCATTGCTTGCTATAAATCTTACTGGTATAAGTGCTTCACGCCATTCCGTAAATAGCTTCAGATAATAGTCAGAATCCTTAAAGCTTCCGGCTGTTTCTACATAGGGAAAAGGAAGATGAGGAAATTCGCAGTCAAAACTGTATTCATAAAGTTCCATATGTGTAGGAACTACAATCTGTCCAAGCTTTAAAACTTCATATCTTTCATTTGCTTGGGTAGTTGAAGTTTCTATCTGCTCCGGGTTAGTAGGAAGTCTATATGTTTTATTGTTATGATCAAAAAAGATAGCGTAACTAGACATCATAAACCCCCTCACTAGCCATAGCAATTTCCTCCTGAAGTATCTTTTTCAGCCTTTTTGCAACTTTATTTGCATCTGCAGTTTCATGAACATCTCCAAAGCTTACCTGAATATTTGGAGCTAATGTTGCTGTGCTGAACTTATTTATATAGTCCCTTTCCGCAACGTCTCTCAGGTATTGAATATCCTCATCAGACATGTTAACGTCAACCTTACCGTTTTTGCCGGTACCTTTAACAGTTGTTGGTTTACTTGATGTGCCAATATCTGTCATGGACTTTGTTAATCCCGATAAAGCCCCACTAAACTTGTCCGGAAGGCTTTTACCTATATCGCTGCCTTTTGTATAGCCTTCAGAATAATCCATAAAGTCTTTTGATTTAACAAATTCAACAAGCCCAGCTTCGCTTTTGACAGTTGCGGAAGCTTTTTCTAATTTGCTTTTTAAGCTATCAAGACCGCTTGTCATATCAACTTCTACGCCAGGAATCTTATTTAATAAATCCTCAATTCCCTTCGCCATTGTCCTTATAAATCCTAGTGCATTAGCAGCAAGGTCAAAGAAGAGTGCTTTAATTGACGCTATTGGATGAGAAAACACATTACCAAAGAAGTTTATAAAGGCTGCTATAAAATTCCATATCCATACAAACTTGTTGTAAAAGTAAGTCACGAAAATGCCTATAATTCCACCAATAAATCCGAATATTTGCTCCCATGAAGCTCCAAAATGTCGTGCTGCAGATATAGCTATTGCTATTATTGCGATTACTAATAATATCGGCCAGTATATTGTCAGCCATGCAGCTGCCTGAGCTATCAGAGGGGGCAGCATAGCCCATAATTTTGCTATCATGTTTATAAATAGCACTGTACCAATTAAAGCAAGTATTGGAACTATAACGTCTAGATTATTGGTGATAACATCAATAAACCATCCTGCTACATTTGCCAATACCTCAAAACCGGCAATTAATCCTGAAAGAAAATCATTGAATCCTTCAGAATTGATAAGTCCGTTAACCTTTCCAATTATTCCTCCAAAGGCTTTTGTTGCTCCATTTTTGATCTTGTTCCAGACATCTGCGAAGGTCATGGGCATAGCCTTAAATTTAGCATTTATGTTATCACTAGCTGCAAACATAGCATTTTTAATGATATCAGAAGTGATAATTCCTTCTGAGGACATCTTTTTTAATTCACCCTTGGATTTACCTGTATATTTAGCAATGGCATCTGCTATCATAGGAGCATTTTCCATGATGGAACGGAATTCATCACCTTGTAACTTACCTGAGCCCATTGCCTGGGTTAACTGAAGAAGGGCAGAGGACTGTTCTGTTGCACTTGCACCACCGACCTTGAAAGACTTTTGGAGCAGCTCAGTAAAAGCAATAAGTTCATTATTGTTTTTAAACTGATCTCCTGCAATAATCCCCATTTTTGAAATTGCACTTGCCATTGAAGAATATGCACCTTTGGAACGGTCAGCTGCAGCAAATATTTTTTCCTGCAGCTCTGCCTGTGTCTGAAGGCCGTCATTGATTAAAGCCAGCCTTGCACTTGTATTTGTGTATTCATCTGCAATATTCGTGCCTTTTTTTACTGCTGCAAGGCTAATGAAGGTACCAATCAACTTACCAAGCCCACTACTGGCTGAAGAAGCACTGGTACCTGTTGCTGAAAGTTTGCTGTTGAACTTATCAGTAGTACCACTGGCCTTTAATATTTTATCTGTAGCCTGATCAGTTTTACGGTTTATTTTATCAATGGGGGAAGAATATCCATCAAACAGCTTAAATACTGAAGTTAGCGTGGGCATTAGCGTTTACCTCCTTTAGCCTTTATTTTTCTTGCTTCTTCCTTTTCTTTTTCAACCCTGACAATAATGCTGCCATATATAAATGCACGCTCTTTATTATCTATTGGGTCATTAATTGTACAATCACCTGTAAGCACTTTAGGGCGGATATGAAGTTTTTGAAGTGCAAAGTGAGCCAGATTGGCTTCAGGATCACCTTGCATTATTAGTTTTTTGCTTCTTCAATATCTTCGTTTATATCTTCATCCAGACCACTGAGATTTCTGACCTCTTGAGCCAATACTGCATATTCACCGACAAGCAGCATATTTTTTAAACATTCAGACTCACCAAGACCATATTCTTTCTGGAGTTCAGAATCAGAAAGGTCGGGGAATACAACTGCGCTTGCAGTTAAAGCCTGGACATATTCGGTACGATTAAAGGTTTCTACACCTTTTTTATCCTTTTTACTGTATTTCTTTATCAGCAATTCATTCTCTTTTTGAGTTATTGGTCTGATAACGAAGGGAACAGGTTTGCCATCTTCCATAAATCTGTTTGAAACAATAACCTCTTTATTTTCAACCTTAACGGGATTTAAAAATGCTTTTAATGTGCTCATATTTTTTATAACCCTCTTTTCATATAAATGTTAAGTGCCAAAAGGAGCATGAAGCTCCTTTCATCTGTAATTTGCAGGCAAATCAAAATAGCTTAATCCTTCAATATCATCAAAGGTGAAGTCTGTATCAATTGTTATTGGATCATCTGACTGATCATCCAGGGTAGTGACAGGGATAGTCTTAAGTAAAACATTGAGTAAAACTACCTCTTGGGTACCTATAGTTGATTGACTGTCTTCATTTTTGACCTGAAGCTTTAAACCACCATAGGAACCATTCTTTATGTAGGATATTGCCAGCTTAAGCATATCGCTATTCATAAAGTACATTGTCATGCTTCCGGTTCCTTCAGCACCGGTTACCTTATGCTGTGTCATTCTGTGTCCCAGCATATTCCGTGACTGCACGTTCAAATCCAGCTGAGCTTTTAAGCTTGATATCTCAAACAGTTCTCTGTTTGAACCATTAATAGTGATAAAAGCCTTACCTTCTTTTGAGGAAATAGTATCGGCTAACCTTACATAGTTATTTTCAGTCATTGCTTAATTCATCTCCTTTCTAAATAAGGTTGACAGTTATGTACATCTTTTCAACACTGTCAACAGGCTGAATATAGCAGTCAATAACAACGGCATCTGAAGCAGTACCGGTTATAACCTTAACATCATCAGAAACAAAGTTTTGGATTGCCGACAAAGACTGCATTTGATTGAAATACTCAATAAGTGTTGCCCTGAGAAGGGAACGGCCATCAACAGTGTTATTGACCTTGCCGATATAGTTGGATTCAAAGATTTCAACTATATCATTGTTTATGCCATCAAGAGTACGTATGACACGGTTCTTAGTAAACTGCTTTCCTTTGTCACTTGTAACTGTAGTTAATGAGTTTATGTCATAAACAGCAGTTACATTTTGAGCCGTATCAACCTTGAATATGAATTTACCTGCTGTTATAGCAGCTTCCATTTCGGTCTTGGTCATCCTTGGGATAACATCAACAGCACCGACATACTTTTTACCGGTATTCGATTGATTTACATTTGCCCCTGCTGTGGCTCCGGCAACCCATGCCGTTGTTTGAGCAGCAGTCAATTCAGTGCCATCAGAAAGTTTAATGCCCTGCCCAACATTTATTACAGCCTCACTGTCCGCTGCCTGATTGGCAAGTACGGCCTGAAGCTTTACCCCTTCATCCGCACGCATTGCCTTAACCCAATTCACTATTGTAGTTTTATTGGTATTATAATCAACACCATCATATGGATATGCCAGGGTGTTGAAAGAAATAGTCTTCAGCTTAGTGAGTGCAGCCGTAACTTCAGTATCATCATGATCTGCACCGAGGTTATACACCAAAACAGTTTTTGCACCCTTTAAAGCCTCATTAACAAGCATTTTATCCGCTGCTGTTACTCCGTTTGAATACTTGCTTTGATCATTTGCAGTTATTGTATAAATATCACCTGCATCTCCTGTACTCATCTCCTGAAGCAGAACTACTATTCCACGGTCACCCGGGGTAATGGAGAGTGCATTATTGGTACGAAAATTGACATACGCTCCAGGAATAATTTTATTTTGTGATGTCCACGTTCCAGACATAACAAGCCTCCTTATATACTCGTATTTGTTTGTTGCTGCTGCATTGTAACTTCTTCATTTTGTATTGCCTCTCTATATGAAATAGAGAAGGTAATATGCAATACTTCATCAACAACATTTGCTTTTAAATCCTTTGCCCTGAAAATACTTTTAATTGCCAATGCCCTCAAAATATCCTGCTGTACCGCCAGACATTCTTCTCTCGGACTATCTTGTGACTCAGTCCAGTATGAAATGTCTATAAGCACTTTGCAGTTAAAAGTGTTTCCCACAAGCTTTTCATATTCCTGATTATCAAATGTAATTAAAAAAGTGCCCTCCTTAAAATTCTGGGGAACACTCTCATCAACAATATCTCTTTGAGGGTATAATTCATTTAAAGTATCATCAATAAATTGCTTTACTTCATGCATCATGGATTTTTTTCACCCTTTCAAGCTCCTTCTTAAATCGGCTGACCAGCTCTTTATTAACAGCACCATTTGCTTTTTCAAGCATAAACTTGCCCTTTACGAAGCCAACAACAACGCCATCCTTGTTTTTGACCCTATGTCCATAATTTACATGAGGGGCATACTCAACATTGTTATAAAGTTCCTTTTCTATACCTCCAGTGGTTCTTTTGATAGGAGATGTAAACCAATTCCTCTTTAAATGCCCACCCGGAATTTTTGTTACTTTAAAGCTTACATTTTTGCCATGTTTGGTGATAAAATTTACTTCACTAGGATAGTCTCCTACAGGAGTGCTCTCTTTAGCAACACGCTCACCAGCAAGAACTGCCTGGTTCAAAACCTTCTCATCAATTTTTGATATATCATCAGTTAATGCCTTCAGTTCCTTGCGGTACTGCTCAATAAAAGCTTTATTTGCCTTGGCATTATTATTCATGCCTTATCACTCCTTGATACTTTGACCTCCTGATGGGAGCCAGAATAAAGAAATTTTTCACCGGCAGTATATTCTCTGGGTGTCACCGATCCATTCTGTGTGATCAGTAATACGTCACCTTCCTGAATATCTATCTCAGGCCGTGTAAATATGGTTTGAGCAGTATTTATCTCCGCAACATCTTTTTTAACTACTTTTGATAGGGAATCCTTCGACAATGCGCAGCTAACTCCAGAATACTTCAAAACCCGTTGATTCTTTGTTATTCCGTTAACTTTGGTATTTTCAAATCTATAAATATCACAGCTGTCATTGTAGGTTTTAGCTAGTTCATCAGCAATATTCATACCGTTTTAATCCTCCTGAATTTATTCAGTTCATTCCTGAAGCCTGAAACAATTTCGTCAGGAGTTCTATACTTGATATTTGTATCGCCTCTGGTTATGCTTTCAACGTTGTCAATACCAATTCGTTGCTCAACCATATCTACCAAAGTGTAAAAAAGGTTATCAGGCAATTCAGTGAGGTTACAGTAAGTCAGAGCTTTAGACTTCATCTGCCTTATATAGCTGCATATTTTAGGTTCGTCAGCGGCAGTCAAAGAATTCCTGATTTTTAACTCGGCTAATACAGCAGCTTCTTCAATAGCCATAAGAACCTCCTTTCAAGGAAGGGGCAATCCCTTCCTTGAATGATTATTTATCTTTATCCTTTACCTGTTTACCCTTTGTAGCCATTTCGCCTTCTGGAGAGTCAACAAGCTCATAGCCTTGAGAAATAAGCTTGTCACGCTCCTTTTCTGTCTCAACCTGCTTTACAACATTAATTCTTTGCAGCTTATACATGTATAATCACCTCTTCCTATGCCAGAGCCTGTTTGATATTAACACGGATAGCATCAAACTGATTGTCAGGGATCCATAAATCGTGATACTTTCTATAGTCAATCTTCCAGGCATCTGCCTTTTGATTAGTAGCAGGATCAAATATACGGATAGTATCTGTCTTTGATACTGCTATTGGAGCTTTTCTTGGAGTTATTATCCAGTTTATGTCCTTGGCACCTGCATCAGGTGTAAAACCGCCTGTTGTCTGCCCAGAGGTTGTTCCGTCATTAAACAAGTAAGCTGTTTTCATTCTTGCTGATGGAGCCTTAACTATTGGATTAAGGTCAATTGCCTTAACTGTAGTTTTTATTTCACCCTTGGTAAACTCAATAGTATTGAGCTGTTTTGACAGCTCTGTTGAGTTCTCTAATATAGCAGCAATGGCACCGCTTAATGTTATTACAAGGGGAATTTCTCCGGCTACATCATAGATTGCAGCAATATCTTCCTTGATTTTTGTCAAAATAGATGCAGCTGCCGCAGTATATCCACCTGTTGCCTTGCTCTTTACAATAGCCTGAGATGCAATAGATGAGTAACGGTATGCATCAATTTCAGGAATAACCTTTGCTCGCTGGAACTCACCCATAACACTGGCAGCCGTTGCCGTAAAATTGGATTCATCAACATCCATTCTATCCAGGTGGAAAGTTCTTGCTCTGTCCTGTGTCATGGTCTTTGTTTCAAAAGTCAGGCTTACAGAACCTTCTATAAACCCGTTGTCCCTGTC
>JAEZIV010000446.1 GCA_023436515.1 Bacillota bacterium | reverse complement strand
GTCTTTGCTTCATACCTCTCGATAAGCTGTCAACATAAAAGTCCCTCTTGTCTGAAAGTTCTACCAGTTCAAGTAAATCATTGCATACTTTTTTACGCTCCGGGCCCTTGATATTATAAATTGAAGCATAGAATTCCAGATATTCAAATACCTTAAGGTCGTCATATACCCCAAAAAAATCCGGCATATAACCTATTTTACTCTTGAGCTCCTTGGGTCTGTTTATTACATCAATTCCATCGGCATATACCCTTCCGGAGGTCGCATCCAAAAGACCGCATATTATTCTCATTGTGGTAGTTTTCCCGGCTCCGTTTGGGCCAACGAAGCCAAAGATTTCACCCTTTGGTATATGAAGGTTTAAATCATTTACTGCGCGGAATTTACCATAATTCTTATAAAGATTTTCGATTCTAAGCATTATTTAACCCTCCCTTTTGCAGACATCTGAGGTATAGCTACATCACCATCAGTAACTTCCAGCTTTATTTTGACGGTATTGTCGGAGGACAAATAATCCTTTAGGGCCTCTCCCCTTATAGTGATTGACTGTATAGGGTCAAATTCCTGTGTTGAAATATTGTAAATGCTATAACTGGTACTCGCTGCTTTGGAAAACATAGTAGATATACTGATCTCAATCTCATCTACCAGCATTTCTCTATCCAATTTGAACATAATTTCTGCATATCCATTCCCATAGAGCCTTTTGTTCATCATATCATAGGTCAGGTAAGAATTATTAACAACCTCATATGGAATAAAGCCAATGGGGTACTCAACTTTATCTCCTTCAGCGAAGCTCACATCCAACGGTGCAATAAGTACGTTTCTTTCATTTTTCTTAGTTTCCACTCCATTTACTAATAAAGCATTGTTAATCGGTGTTTTTGAGAAACCTATAAATTTGATACCTTCAATTGGGGAATTACCATAATCGTATAATCTTTGCAGGATAGTACCCTCTTGCCTTAAGTCCATACTCCTGTCTTTATCTACAGAGTTACCGGAACTATACGAGGTGTTAAAAAACTCATTGTTAATCATGTCATAAACACCATTGTAAGAAGTGTAACTCACATTATCCAGATTTACAGTTTCCCCCTTTTTTATGCTTGGGATTTTGTAATACCCTTCAGGCATTAGTATTATACAATCCTTTAAATCCATTACCGTAGAATTAGTAATAGTTCCGCTTATTCTGCGGATATTTAATTTTATATTTGTTTCAAGCTTCCCAATATCTTCTACTTTAGTCTGTACCTGAAGAATCTTAGTTTCGAGGAGGCTGCTGTTGGTATATTCAATACCGCCGTTTTCGCCGGGATATATCTTAGCCTCCTGTACTTCCTTCTTGTCAGGCTGATCTGAATAATAATTATCCGATACAGGTAATAGTTTTTCTCCATTGCCTCCGGTTATCCTTACCTTTGCTCTGTTTGTATTGAATATTCCGGCAAAAGTTTCAATTGAAGCATTTCCTTTTTTGTCAAGATTAACATAGGACACCATGTTTGCAGTAACCTTACTCAACCTTGTACCAGAGCCGGTTATATATACTGCTAAACCAAAAACTAATGCGATAACAGGAACTGTCAGCCACATCCACTCCCGCCGGTCCAACTTCTTAAGTACAAAATAACTGATAGGAGCTACAACAAGTATATATATAAATAAGACTATATAATAACTGGAGGTTCTGGCTGTAGCCATTTCAGAAAACTGAGTTACAGTCTCCTGTATACCATACCTGTTATTTCTCAAATTCTGTTGATATCCACTAATACTGCCGGAATTATTTAGTAGTGGATTAATACTTGCCAGTAATCTTTCCATAAAAATGGTATTGTTGGACCAATTAATAAATGGAGCTTTTCCAAGGTCAAAGGACATAATACCTACTACCCCTTTACCTATTGACAATGCTTGTACCAGATTTTCATTTTTATCTTCTAATATAACCCTACTATCTTTAATTTTTAAAGTCAGGATATCAACCTTTGCCTCATTCCTGTTATCACCGTTTGTACCCAACTCATATATTTTTGATGTTGATATTTCCTTAACACTACCCTGGGAGCCTTCAATAAAATTATCCTTAAAAATTGACAGTGTCTTATTATATTTAGACCCTGTTCCAAGGATTAAGGTTCCACCATTTTTAACCCATTGCTTTAAATTATCATATTGTGTCTTCGAAAATCTGGAAGTATCAAAATCATTTATTACAATTACATTAAAAGCATCCAGAGCAAATATTTCCTCAGGGAAATTTTTTTCATCAAGCTTTATATTTTTTGTTACCAACGAAACACCAGTCGGAGCAGGAACCTTATTTATATAGGAAAGGCTGTCAAAATCATCACTAAGAATTCCGATGAAATTCGTGACATTATTGGAGGGCAGGGTTGTTATACTGTCTTCATAC
Organism: Bacillota bacterium; assembly: GCA_023436515.1. GTDB lineage: Bacteria > Bacillota > Clostridia > Acetivibrionales > DSM-1351 > Ruminiclostridium. The sequence continues at coordinate 2,709 of JAEZIV010000446.1, read as the reverse complement.
ACAAGGTCACCGGCATCATAGATATTTACTGTGTACTTATTTCTGTTGTCATTCCCAATGGGGATACTGATTGTAATGGCTTTTTCAGACCCCTTCTGTAAGCTTATGGGCTTCACGTAACTCATATATTTGCCTGGAGAACTAGGTACACGAATTTCAACCTCTCCGTTAATATCCTTGCCATTATTCTTGATAGTAAGATTTACCGGAGTAGAATAGCCTATTTTATATACGCCATTAAATCCTACTGAAATTTTTACATCGAGTTGACTTGCCTGTTCAGCTTGGATTGGGAACCCCCAGAATACTGCAAGAAGAATTAAAAGCGGTAAAGCAAATATTTTTATACTTTTCTTCATTTGACTCTCTCTTTCTATCTTTAGTAGCTCTTATTAACCCTTCACATTATACCATATAATGGATTTGAGACATAGTTACAGACTCTTAACATTTTCTTAAAAATAAGCTAAGAATTATTTAAGTATGGGGCATTCACACTTACACTTTACAGTTTATTCTACAAGTGGAATTTTTATTTATGTCTACTTTTTAAAATGAGATTATTATGATGGATTGATTTAGTGTTAAGCCTATGCTCTGAATTTATTGAATAGCATGATTATAGAGGGCATAATCATATATTAATGCCCCATATTATGTCGCCTTGAGAATTAGGGTTTAATTCCCAGGTATAAATCCATTGTATCGTCAATATCAATCTCACCAACAAAGCTGCTGATCACATTTGAAATCTCATTTTCCAAATTTATACTGTCGTCCTGGTTCATTGCTCTGTGATCTGAATAGGTATTTAATAGTGATATATACTCATTAACCTTTAGTACCCTGGTTCGGTAATATAACTTTAATGTGACACTTTGAAAGCTGGGATCAACAGGAGTCAATACTACACTTTTTTGAAAGCTCATTACAATTTTTTAGATAGCCTCCAATATATCATCTCTTCATCCCTTGATATTTCGAACATACCGATTTTTTCTAGAATCTTTCCAGATGCTATATTTTTTATTAAGCAGCTAGCTGTAATATGTTTTACTTCCTGCTGTAAAAACGCCCAATCAACCAGGCTTTTTGCTGTCTCCAAGCCATACCCTCTATTCTGTTCTTTCTCAATAATGGAATAACCTATATCAACCTCTCCATTTGCATTAGGTCTTCCTTTAAAACCTGCATCACCAATAACCAACATATTATCCCGCTTTACTATCATCCAGGATTCGAACCCCGTTGGCTCCTTTACTAATTGGAGATTCTTAATTATTTTGGGCAATGTTTCGAGACTTTCATTATCAGGCCAGTTTTTATCTGTTTTTAATCCTAAGCTTTCCAATACACCAATGTTCCCTTCCAAAATGTTGGAAGCAATATCAAGTGTAAAGGGGACAAGAAGCAATCTATCTGAAACAATTCTTTCAATACTCACTCTCTTAGATACCTTTCATTTATGAATTATGCTCTTCATTGGATACGCTCTGAATTATCAAATCAAAGAAATGCAACAAGCGCACTCAATAAATACTATAATCCTAACTTAGTTTCGTCAAGATTCATGTGAAATTTAGAATATATATTTGTTGTAAAAACAATTGCCATCTGAATCGTTATTTTAGTAATTTATTCCCATTATTGATATTTTGTTGTATTATTATAATAACTGAAATTGAAAGAGGTGTATTGGTCATAATGCTAATATTCAGTTTCACACTAATAATAATTTACTATATTCTAATTGGGGTAATCTTGCATAGATTAGTTACATTCATCGGCTCAAAAATTCAATTTTTAAAAATATTCATGAGTATGCATAAAGTAATTAAGAAAATATTATCACACTAAATTTATAAGTCGCAGTTTTCTTATATCCCGTCCTAACTGCATAAAAAATACCGCATAACGTTTATTGAATGTGCGGCAGTAATGATTATGATCTAACTTTTATAAATGAAGTAATTACTAATGTTATACATGCTGCTACAAATGAGTTTATAACCAGAACCTTAAGAATGAATACTCCAATCTCTCCACCCCGTTGTAACATATATATCCTTGCTTCCCACGTTTCTATCCATGTTGCCGTTCCTACATCTCCATAAATATATTGCTCTTTTATATATCCAGCAGTACTAGGCAATAAAATGAAAAAGCACATGGTAAAAGTCAATATAATTAAAATTTTCAGTTTTTTATTCTTCACTGTCGCCACCTCCAGTAAGAACTTTATATTTTTAGATGCTTATCTAATTTATTACATATGTAAAGTAATATTATTTTTGGAATCTAGCTTAGTCAAGTTTCAATCATGTTACCGCACTATTCCGTTTTCAAATTCCCGTCTTTCCTTCAATTTCTGCCGCTGTCTATTTAAATTGGGATCGAAATGCGGACATAAAAACGCAAATCCTTTGACTGAATGTGCGGTTAGAATTTGATATATGCATTGCAATTTCTATCACAAAATATTTTTAATTTTATTAGCAATTTCCTTCGTTACTGCAAATTTTTCATTTGAATATGTCCAACCAAAACCATCATTTCTATACCGAGGGAATACGTGTAAATGGTAATGTCCAATGTCATTAAATTCTCCCCCGTTTTGCATTATGCTATATCCATCTGGAGCATATACCTTTTTTATTACCGTGACTAATTTTTGAGATAGCTGCATTATATCTGCAAGTAATTCTATCG
>JAEZIV010000345.1 GCA_023436515.1 Bacillota bacterium | reverse complement strand
CGTGCGGATGTGGCGGAATTGGCAGACGCGCTGGATTTAGGTTCCAGTGGGCGACCGTGGGAGTTCAAGTCTCTTCATCCGCACCAATAATATTTAAACAAAAAGCAGAAAACGAGTTTTCGTTTTCTGCTTTTTGCTTGTATACTTACCCTTGTGCGGCAAATCAGCCGTCGCCGCAGCTCGGCTTCTTTGGAAGAGACTTTTGGCTAAAAATGTGCATTTGAAATTGAACTGCATTAAAAAAATATTTACATAATTAATATGTATTGACATAAGTACATAAATATAATATTCTTACTATAATATACCAAATATATACAAAATATTCATTAATTTCACATACATCAAAAAACACTTTATTCCTCGGAATTATCCTATTAAATTATATTGATTTTCTAAAGACTAGTTGACCAAGAAACTTAGTATCGTGATATAGCTTAAACTAAATTAATATAACAAAATAAAAATAATGAATAGATAAATGGGGGTACTGTATTATGGCATTTTGTGAAAACTGTGGAACAAAGCATTTGGAAGGAGCGTTATTTTGTGAGAATTGTGGTACTAAGGTTGAGATTAATGTTTCTTATGAAGTAGCATCACCCAATAACCCGGGGTATCAGAGCACAAATAATCAACCTCAGAATTCTGTATTGCAGGAATATCAAGTACAGTTAGATTATTCACAACCAAATTATAAAACATCACAAAGGAGTTCAGGCTTTAAACTAGATAAGAAAAAGAAAATAATTTTAAGTATAGCAGTAGGTATTTTGGTAATGTGCTTTGTAGCTTTTAAAATTGGTGAGGCTGTAACAGATAAAGACAAGCTTATTGAAAAATTTCAGGCAGCGTTGTCAAGCAATGATGCCAAGCAGGTTGCTAGTATGCTTAAGAGTACAGACCAGAGAATTAAAATTGACGAGGAGACTGTCAAAGGATTGTTTGAATACATAAATTCAAGCCCTTCATATGTTTTAGATCTTATGAGATCTATTTCAGATCAGAGCCAACAAATAGACAGGCTTGATAGCAGTAAGAAGTCGGAAGTATTTGCATACCCAAATAACTATGGTATTACACTTAAGAAATCTGGTAAAAAGTTTATTTTCTTTGATAACTATGTTTTCGAAGTTACACCAGTTTTCATTAATCTAAGCACGAACTACATAGACACCGAAATTTTTCTGAACGGCGAAAGGATATGTGTCTCTGACAGTGAACAATTCACAAAAGAAATAGGCCCTTACTTCCCGGGGGAATATAGTATTAAGGCAGTATACAAAGGTAAATATTCAACACTGGAAAGAACAGAGCAAATAGTTGGAATTCAAAGTGATAATTCCGTTCTACAATCGATTAATGTTGATTTGAGCATGCAGGGAAAGTACGTCCAAATTGACTGCAACTTTTCTGATGCTAAATTGTTTGTAAATGGACAGGACACAGGTATGACAGTAAGTGAAATGAATCAAAGTGAAAACGGTGGGTTAGGCCCAGTTAACAATAACGTAAAGTTATATGCCGAGAAAGAGTTACCATGGGGAAAGATTAAGAGCGACGAAGTAAATATAAGTGATGACAATTATGTTTCTCTGAGTATACCGCTTATAAATGATGAGGTAAAAAAGAGCATAGTTTCGACATCATCAAAATTTGAGAAGGAATTTATTGACGCTTTAATTTCTGTTGATTCATCAAAGGTAACTACCGCCACAAGTGATTTATTTAATGATATTAGTACTAGAATAACAAATATTACATCCTATAATGAGAAATTTGATGCAAAAATAATTAAGTCTGACTTTGATCTAGGTTCCATACGAGTTGAAACTGAAGGTGACGGATTTGTTGCATACATTAATTCTCATAATTATTATTTTGGAAAAAACAAAGGATCAACTATCTATAACGATCCAAGTTATGCTTATCCTGATGAAAACTATGACAAAAAACTATCCTATAAGCTTATATATGACTCTCAAGGAAGTACATGGAAAGTAATGTATTATGATTATAGTTATAGTGACGAATCTTCAGAGATTCAAACAATAGTATATTGAGGAGGATTTTGAATGGCTAAATTTTGTACTTTTTGTGGAACACAACTTCAAGAAGGAGTATCTTGCACTTGCAGGGCGCAGGCAGCTGTTATAGAAAATAACACTCAGCATGACCCTGCTCAACAAACGCAGCAATTTATACCTGTTAATCAAGAAAGTAAGTTTTCTAAATTCTGTAATAGTATGTTGGCATTATTCAAACAGTTTTTCAAAACACCGGCACTTGTTACAAGAATGGTGGCCAGAAATCATGATTTTAAGGCTGGGCTGTTTTATGCTGCAATCCAAAGTGTATTTACAGGACTTTTCGCGTTGATATTAATAAAAAAGGGTATCGAAGGGACTATGAGTATTGCAGCTGCTTTATACAGAAGCTTTGGCATAGGCGGCTTTGGTTTAGTGGACTATGATGTACCGTATTTGAAGATTTTTTTCCAGATATTTTTCTTCATGGCATTTCAGTTTTTTATTTTAGTTGCAGTAACATTTGGAATATCCAAACTGTTTAAAGCCAGAGGATATTTTAAAACTCTTATTGGAGTAATTGGTGTTGCAACAATACCATTCTCCCTTGCAGTTGGAGCTTCTATGCTTTTTGCATTTATTTACCCCGCATTAATAATATTCCTTCTTATATTCGGTGTGCTAATGTCCATACTTTTGGCAATGAGCGGAGTCTCAGAGGCTATGTCCCTGGATGAGGATAAGGTGGGCTATGTAATAACAATTTCTTACGTGGCTTACTATATAGTACTTACCTTACTTGCTTATAGTAAATAAAGTCAGGTATGTAAAAATGGAATGAAATGAATTGATGGTAATTGAGTGTATTTTTAATTAGAATTAATGGTATTGCCATAATTGAATCAAGTAATAGTTATCTAGATAATCAAAAGTCATGTTTAGGATTCACCTTAAACATGACTTTTAGCTTTAACTGTGATAAAATAAAGCAACAACCGTATATAAATACATATGGGAATTTGGAGAAGAGCCATGGGAGAAAAAAATTGGTCATTGAAAAATTTAAGCTATGTTTTTGCTGCCACAGCAGGCCTATTGTTTATTGCTGCAATAATTATGGCAATGGGCGGTGGCTTCATGGATTCCAACAGATTTGTTACGATAGTAATTTTGTGCTCTGCATTTGCATTTAGCGTTTTGGGTGCGATTTTGTCATTGGTAAATAAACAAAAAAGTAATAAGAACTAAATAACTTCCCAATGTAAAATATCCCTTCTATTTCAACAGCCAATTTTCGGCTTCTGCCTTACTTTCATAAATTCTAAAATGATTGCCCTTGTTGGTTTCCAGGACCATTTCTTTAAATCTGCTTTCTTTAATAATCTCCGGAGGCATAATGACAGCAATCTTAATGTTATAGTTAATGAACTTTTGAATGAAATTACCTGCAACTCTGGTCTTTAGCTTTAAAAAGTCCTGTGATAAAGCTGAGAAGTCCATCATAAGTAGGTGTGTATCCTGCTCCCAGCACAATGCTACCAGATCAAGTGCATGATTTTCTGTGGACAGGGGTTCGGAGGTAGAAATCAGTTCAATATATTTTTTGCTTTCTTTTTCTCTCATTATATAATTCATTTTCTCTTTCTCCTCAAATACTTGATTTTGCAACAGCTTCTGACGGGTATCACGCACCCAGTTTAGTTCATTAATACAGCTTGAAATAATGTTTTCGGAAATACATGCCCAAATAATGGATTCCCTGGTACTCCTATTTGGAAAATTAAGAGCTCTTCTATTCTTTTCCTGCTGCATAAGCAACTGGCTTTTTATTTCAACTTCATATTTTATGAGGATATCACTCAGCTCCTCGTTACTTAACATGTGGGACCATGCAAGCTGAACCAAAAATGTCTTTTTAATTTCAGGGATTTCCGGCGTGGATTTTACCCATTCATTTAGTTCTTTTAGGCCTTCTTCCGTTATTGAATATACCTTTTTTGAAGGGGAGTTATCCTGATGAATCACTTTACTTGCTACAAGAGCCTCATCCTCCAAGCTGATTAGAGCCTTATAAATCTGATTGTTGTTTCCTGACCAATGCATGAAGGAGGAATCCTCAAAAATCTTTTTTAGCTCATATCCTGTTGAAGGCTTCCAACTTAGTATACCTAATATAGCTGACTTAATGGACATTTTTATCCTCCGATAACAGTAACATAGGTTAATAGTAACATATGTTACTGTTGTGGTCAATTGTTTCTTTCCTGTAAAATTATTTCATGCCTCCTATAGTTTTTTTATAGAACGGATGAGGGAAGGTGGTTTACTGGGTTATTTTACTAGTAACAAATTAAATAAAGTTATTGTTACTAATGCTAATTAAGAGTAAAATAGAATTGTGGTTGTGGAAATTCGACAAAAAAACATAAAATTAGACATTCAAATTTGTAACAAAATAAAGAATTAAGAAGCTAAAGATGGTCTACATATAAATAAACAAGCAAAAAATCCTATAATACTATCTTGACACAGATATAAATTTGATTTACAATAAACTTGTCGATTGGTTAGTTAACAAAACGAACTAGAAAGGAAGTGAAATATGCCGACAAGTATTGGTTTAGATATTGGGGGTACAAATATTTCCGCTGTAATTTGCGATGAACGCGGTAGTATCATTTACTCCTACACAAGAAAAAGTGACTATTATGGTGATCAATACCTGAAAAATATTGAAGAGATTATTGAATGCATGATAAAAGAAAGTAAGACTGATATATGCGGCATTGGTATTGGAATACCCGGTACCGTCGATAATAAGTCAGGTGAAGTAATAGTATGCCCAGCATTTAATTGGAGAAATATTAAGTTAAAGGAACATATAGAAAGTAAATTTGGAATAAGTACAACAATTGAAAATGACGTAAATGTATGGACTTTAGCTGAAAAGTATTTAGGAGCTGCGAAAGATTATGATGATTTTGTAATGATTACTATTGGAACAGGTATTGGATGTGGGATGTTCCTTGGGGGGAAGCTATATAGAGGTCATACTTTTGAAGCGGGTGAAATTGGGTATTTACCATTATCTATTGAAGCCTACAATGAAACCTACACTGAGAATAACTTCGGTTTTTTTGAAAGTAAAGCATCAGCATTTGCAGCTAGCCGTATCTATAAACAACTCACCAATAGTGACATAGATTGCAAAGATATATTTTTACAGGCAAAGCAAGGTAACGAAGCTGCTATAAAAGTAGTGGAGGATGTTTACAAATACTTAGGTTTGGGATTAAGTTCGCTCTTTTGCATCCTGAATCCTCAATTGGTTGTGATTGGTGGCGGAATGGCTGAAGAAGGGGTAGAGTTTTTAAATGAAGTAAAAAAGAGAATCACACAATTAATTCCTTTTGATGTAAAGCTTAGTCTTTCACAGACTAAAAAATATGGTGGAGCTATTGGAAGTGCGATGAGTGTTTTTTTCAATAACGTTAGTAAGTGAATAAAACAAACTAACAAAAGATACCCGGAATTACAATAGTTAGTTTTTATTGTTATGGATATATTAGCACCATAACAAATAACATAAAAGCTGGTGGAGATTAGGATTGTATAAAATACAAGACGAAAGGGGGAGTTGTGTTAGTTTTTTTATATTTTCTAATCGAATCTTAAAAGCATCCAGCTGATTGGAATGAGTATTATTAAAATACTATTATCTGTAGAAAAAAAAGGAGGATTATATGAGAAAAAGTAAAATTTTATCTATGATTTTAGCAGGTTGCGTAACAGTTTCTCTTTTAGCAGGGTGTGGTGGAAGTAATGGAAATGCTGAGAATTCAACAGCGACGGTCAGTACAAATACTGAAGTTGCATCATCAACAACAGCTACAGAAGCAGCAGAACCTGTTACAGTAGAATATTGGCAGTATTTTTATGAAACAAAGGTAAACCTTATGGATGAATTAATAGCAGACTTCCAGAAGGAAAATTCCAATATTACGGTAGTTCAGAAACACTTCCCATATGACTCATATCAACAAAAGGTTGCTGCAGCAGTTTCGGCAGGAACCGGACCGGATATAATAAACTTGTACTATGGTTGGGTACCTAAATACGTTAAATCAGGGACCTTGCAGCAGCTTCCTGAATCTTCTTTCTCAGCAGAGAAAATTGAGAGCACATTCGCTCCAATGGTCGAAGTTAATAAGATAGACGGAAAATATTATACTGTACCAACAGCAGTTCGTACCTTAGGTCTTTTCTGGAATAAGGACATCTTCAAGGAAAACGGCTTAGATCCTGAAAAACCACCACAAACTATTGAAGAATTAGTTGAAATGGCTAAGAAATGTACAAAGATAGTTAATGGAAACCTCGAAGTTGAAGGACTTACATTCCAGCCATCAGGGCAATTACATGCATGGTTCCGTCCTGTCCTTCTCAAGCAGTTTGGACAAGAGCCTATAAGTGAAGATAAGAAGACAGTTCAATGGAATGCTTCAGAAGGTGGATATAAGGCTTTTGAGTTCATGGTAAATCTTGCAAAAGTTGAAAAAGTTGGTGAAAAAGACTTCTTCACTGATGACTCAACAGCATTTATCAGCGGTAAAGCGGCTCTTCATATTGACGGTTCATACAGATTAGGTTCACTAAAGAGTCAGGCTAAGGATTTAAACTATGGTGTAACAGTTCTTCCATCATACAATGGTATTGAAACCTCCTTCGGTTCATTCTGGACAAATGGTATTACTACTAATGCTACAGGTGCAAAGCTTGATGCAGCAGTTAAGTTCCTCGAGCACTTAACATCAGTTGAAACTATGAAGACTTGGACAGAAAAAATTGGAGAAATCGGAGCAAAGAACGAAATAGCAAATGATCCTGAATTATTAAAGGATGAAAAGCTAGCTCCATTCATTAAGCAGTTGCCTGTTGCTGATTCATACTTCTATGTTGATGAAGATGCTGACAGAAAAGCATTAATGGACGCTATAGATCAAGTTCTGTTAAACGATGTAGATCCAAGAAAAGCACTTGACGAAGCAGTTAAATCTGTACAGGCATTACTAGATGATTATTGGACCAAATAGTTAATTAATTTCTTTATAGGATTGTTCTTCGTATTATCATATCCATATTCTTACTCGATGTGTCGCTTAGATGTCGACACATCGAGTAAGAAAACAATTAATAGTATTAAACCTTTAGCATTAAGTAAAAAAGGGAGGGCTCTATGAAGCTGAAGCTATCAATTAAAGGAAGGCAATCTATGTGGGCTTATATATTCATCTCAGTACCCATATTGTTCTTCATATGCATAAGAATATTACCTACATTATATGCATTCAATGTTAGTTTACACGAATGGGATTTGCTATCAAAGGAGAGGCCATTTGTTTTTTTAGATAATTTTATAGAATTATTTCAGGATAAAGTTTTTGGTGCATCATTGATTAATACAGGAAAATATATATTGTTTGCAGTACCTATAGGACTTGCTCTCAGTCTAGGTATAGCACTCTTACTTAATGGAATAAATAAAGGTGCTTCAATATATAGAATGGTAGTTTTTATCCCGTATGTAACATCCGTTGTTGCCGTATCATGGGTATGGAGATGGATGTTTATGAAACAGGGTGGCGTGGTAAACAATATTATTAGCTTTTTTGGATTTGCTAAACAGCCTTTCCTGGATAGCACCTCTCAGGCTATATTCGTTGTTATTTCGAATGTTATTTGGCAGGCGTTAGGGTTCTACACAATTATATTCCTGGCAGGGATTAAGCAAATACCGCAGACATATTATGAGGCTGCAAAAATAGATGGAGCTTCACCGTGGCAAAGGTTTAAGAATATAACAATTCCAATGCTAAATCCAACTATAGTCTATCTGACGGTTATGGCTTCAATTCAAACGTTACAAGTGTTCACACAGGTATTTAATATCACATCCGGTGGACAAGGCATTGCAGGAGGTCCACTAAACTCTACTGTAAGTGTTGTACTCTATATTTACCAACTTGCCTTTGTAAATTACAAAATGGGCTATGCCAGTGCTGCAACAGTAGTTCTGTTCCTTATAATACTATGCATATCGCTATTCCAAATGAAAGTTTTGGATAGAAAATATGATTATTAATTCAACATTACTAACAAAAGGAGGAGCAAGATGCGTAGATATTACAAAGCGTTTTCTTATATATTTCTTACTATAATCGGTTTTATAATGATATTTCCATTCTTATGGATGATATCCACCTCCCTAAAAACAGGAGTAGATATATATAGTCCATCAATAATACCTAAATCGGTAACCTTCAATAATTATGTCAGAGTAATTGAAAACTCAAATTTCTTGTTATGGTTTAAAAATAGCCTTGTTGTAGCTGGAATTACCACAGTCTCGGTTCTCTGTTTTGATACTCTTGTGGGTTATACATTTGCAAAATTGCCATTTAAAGCGAAAACACCTTTATTTATACTGATTTTATCAACGCTGATGATTCCTACAGAAATGTTAATTATTCCATGGTACATGATGAGTACCAGCTTTGGTTGGTTAAATAGTTACTGGTCTCTGCTTTTCCCAGGACTAACCTCCGCCTTTGGTATATTTATGATGAGACAGTTCTTCATGGGTGTTCCTGATGATGTACTCGAAGCAGGTAGAATAGATGGTCTCTCTGAGTTTGGTATCTTTTTAAAAGCTGCTGTACCAATGGTAAAGCCTGCAATGTCAGCATTGGGAATATTCACATTCTTGGGAAACTGGAATGCATTCCTATGGCCAGTAATTGCTGTTGATCAGCCGAACATTTACACCCTACCGGTTGGTTTAGCACTGTTCTCAGGAGAGTCATATAATCAATGGGATCTTGTTATGGCTGCAGCCAGCTTAGCAACAATACCTGTATTAATAGTATTCTTCTTCTTCCAGAAGCAAATAATTGAAGGCATACACATGACAGGACTAAAAGCTTAAGAAGGTGATAGGATTGGAATTTAAATTGATTGATTCTCATGTTCACTTTGATGTAAAAGGATATGATATTGTAAATGTTCAAAAACGTTATATAGATGAATATGGTAAAGAAAAATGGTTAAAGCTTCAATCTAAAAACCAATATCAAAGTGAAAAATGGGCACGAGCATGGGGGTTCCCGAAGAGGGAGCCTACAGATAATGATGTAAAAATAACAACAGCTCGTTGGCTGGAAGAAATAAAGAAGCATAATATTGATAAGCTGGTTTTTGTAACGGGTGGCAACAATGAAATTCTAAGTAAAATAATTCAGGACAATCCCGAGCATTTTATTGGATATGCACACCATAGTCCTTTTGATAGGGACGCGGCTGAAAAACTGGAATTTGCAATAGCTGAGCAGGGATTAAAGGGCTATAAAATCATCGCGCCCGATTTGCCCGGGAAGATAAGTGATGCTTCTCTTGAACCATTATGGAAAGTAGCCGAAAAGCATCAGCTTCCCGTATTGATACACTTTGGGATATTGGGAGCCGCTGGTGGACTTGCCTCACATGTTAATATAAATCCCATGGTGATACATGATGTAGCAAGAGCGCATCCTGATATAGCGTTTATTATACCTCATTTCGGATGCGGCCATCCTCAGGAGCTACTGCAGCTGGCATGGGTCTGCCCCAATATATATGTCGATACCTCCGGAAGTAATCAGTGGGTCCGCTGGATGCCATATCCTCTCACTATAAAGGAGCTTTTCAGGAAATATTACGAAACAATAGGTCCTGAAAGAATAATTTTTGGGACTGATTCAGAATGGTTTCCGAGAGGTTTTGTCAGGCAGTATTACGATGAACAGCGAAAGGATTGCATTGAATTAGGTATGAAGCAGGATGAGTTAAAGCTGATATTTAGAGATAACATTGCTAAGTTGCTAAAGCTGGGGTGATAGAAATGGATGATAATATACGCAGTATTTTAGATAACGAAATAAAGATGACAATGGGATGTACTGATCCCGGTGCTATAGCGTTTGCAGCTTCTCAGGCAGCAGCTCTTCTTGATGGGAGTTTAAATAGTATTAGTGTGATTCTCAGTAAAAATATTTATAAAAATGCTGTGTATGTTGGTATTCCGGTTATAAAGAAATTTGGCATTGAATATGCTGCTATTCTCGGTGCTATTATTAAGAAGCCAGAATTGAAGCTAGCTGTACTAAGTGCGATTACCTCTGATATGCAAAATGAAGTGTGTAATTATTTGGATACCATCCCTGTAAAAGTGGCATATTCGGATATAGATGAACCACTATATATAAGTGTTACCTGCAATAGTGATATATCCAGCGTGACTGTTATAATAAAGGAGGACTATGATTGGATATATCATGTTGAAAAGAACAATGAGATTTTATATCATTGCGAACCAAAAAAAATAATAGATAAATATTCATATAAGGGTTGGAACTTTAAAAGTCTTTACATTAACGCAATTAGTCGTCATATTGATGATAAAAGCATATTGGAATACGAAGAAACTAATAAGCGGGCAGCAATACAGGCGCTAGATAAAGATACAAGGCTTTATCTTAGTCAATTATCACAGTTAGACTCTATTCCAATAAATGATTTGGCAAATATGGCTAGGATATATGTATTAAATGCTTCAAAGATGAGAATGTCAGGTGAGAGGTGTCCCATAGCCAGTGTGGCCGGAAGCGGAAATCTTGGAATCTTGAGTATGCTGGCAGTTTCAGCAGTGTGCGATGCGTTAAAAAAGACACAACAAGAAAGAATAAATGCAATATTTTTATCGGTATTAACAGCAATCTATGTGAAAAGTCAGATGAACCGCCTTACGGTAATGTGCGGAACAGCTGTTGCCGGAGCGGCCGGGACGGCAGCTGCAACAGCGTATTTGCTTGGTGGAGGTATTGAGGAAGCTGAAAATGCAATAAATACTGTTATTGGAAGTATTGGGGGCATGCTTTGCGATGGTGCAAAGGAAAGCTGCGCTTTCAAGGTTAGCTTTGCTGCAGAATGTGCAGTGAAAAGTGGGGGTATGGCTGTAAATAAAACCGGGATACGAACGGGCAGTGGTATTATTACTGATAACATAGATGACAACATAAAAAATATCGGGCTCATAAATAATTTAGGAATGAAGGAAGCGGATAGTATAATGTTAGAGATTCTCAGCACACAGAAAAAGTAGAAATTTTATAATAGTTGTTATAAAATGTAGGCGTATTCATTGAAAAGGAGTGTTTGAGAATGATAAAGGGAACGCCAGAATATATAAAGGTTATGAATAGAAATACAGTTCTTTCGCTGATTGTTAAAGAGAAGTCAATATCCAGAGCAATGCTTTCAACTCGAACAAATTTGAGTAAGTCAACTGTCTCATCTATAGTCGAAGAATTGCTTGGTGAGAATATTATTAGAGAGAAGGGAGAAGGTCTCTCAACAAAACTTGGCGGAAGAAAACCGATAGAACTGGTGTTTAACCCGTCTGCAGGATATATTGCCGGTATTGATATAGGTGCGACAAAGAGCATCTGTGTAATATCTGATTTATCCGGAAGGATTTTATTAAAAGAAATAATTGAGAAAAATAGCTGTGAGGACTGCGACTACTTAAACCAAATCATAAAAATTGTAAAGGAAATGGCAGCACAACTTAATGTTGAAGATAAGCTAATAGGAGTTGGAGTAGGTATTCCTGGTACCACTGACATTGAAAATGGCATAGCTAGATTTGTTCCAAAACTTAAATGGGTAGACTATCCTATCCGTGATGTGCTTAAAAAAGAGTTCGGTTTGGATGTTTTTATAGATAATGACGTTAATATGGCTGTTTTCGGAGAGAAATGGCTCGGAGTTGGTAAGGAATACAGCAACTTTGTATTTATATCTATCGGAGATGGTATTGGAAGTGGAATCATTATGGATAACAAAATCTACAGGGGTCACAATTATACCGCTGGAGAAATTGGATACCTTGTGCTGTCTAAGGAAGCACTGGAGACCGAGAGATATACCCCTGATGCATATGGGTATTTTGAATGTGTTGCCTCCGGAAGCGCTATTGAAAGAAAAATGGGAATAAGCTGCAAGGAGGTTTTTGAAAGAGCCTCACGCAACGATATAGAGTGTATTGAAGCAGTTGATGAGATGACTAAATATCTAAGTATGGGAATTGCAAATATAGTCAGTGTTCTCAGTCCGCAAGCGGTCATTATTGGTGGTGGTGTTTCAAAGGCCGGGTTGGGATTACTGTTATCAATCAGGAAAGAGGTATCCAGGCTCACTCCTGTTAAAACAGAGATAGTTATCTCTGAACTCGAGGAAAATGCCGGTGTCATGGGGTGTGTGGGCTCAGTGTTAGCCAATAAATACGGAATCAGCTTTTATTAAGGAGGAATTCGATGTACACAAGAGAATATGTTGAGCAAATTGACGGTATACATTTTCCGGGAAAAACTTTTCAGGACTGTGTCCTGGCTCCGATATTTGATATACAAAAAAACTATTATGCAAAGTCTTTCATTAAAATCAGCAAGGCTCATGCCGTAATGCTATATGAGCAAAAAATAATTACCCTTGATGAGGCAAAGGAGATTTTGTCAGGACTGAAAAAAATTGATTTAATGGACATGAGCGATAGGCAATATGATCCTGCCTATGAGGACATGTTCTTTATGATAGAACATGAACTTGAGAATTTAATTGGTAAGGATACAGCAGGAAGACTGCATATAGCAAGGAGCAGGAATGACATAGATATATGTGAGTTCCGAATGGTACTCAGAGAAAAGGTTCTTGAAGTTATGCAAGGGTTAAATACGTTTAGAGAAGTCCTGCTTTCCTTAGCAAAAGATAATATAGATACAATTATGCCTGCCTATACTCATACTCAACCGGCACAGCCAACTACATTAGCTCACTATGTACTTGCATATCAGGATTCTTTGGAAAGAGATTTTGAAAGGCTTGTACATTTGTTTAATACAATTAATCATAGTCCATTAGGGGCTGCAGCAATTACTACTACAGGTTTCCCAATAAATCGGGAGAGGACTGCTGAATTATTAGGATTTAGTAGCCTGGTGGAAAATTCTTATGATGGTATAGCAGGTTGTGATTATCTTACGGAATGTGCTTCAGTGCTTATGATTATGAACACCAGTTTATCAAGATTTATGAAAGACACTCTGGATTTTTGTACTAAAGAGTTCAATGTATTCTATTTGTCCGATCCTTATGTTCAGGTAAGCAGTATAATGCCGCAAAAAAGAAATCCTTCTTCCCTTGAACAGACCAGACCCGCTATCAGCAAAGCCATTGCGGAGGCAAAGGGTGTGTTTGACATCCTTCATAATACTCCATTTGGGGATATTGTTGATACAGAGGAGCAATTGCAGCCTCATTTATACGACTCAATTAAATATACAATCAGGGCATTTAAAATGCTAAGCTCTGTTTTTACAACCTTACAGGTAAATAAGGATATTTTGTTCGAAAGAGCTCATGAAGGATTTATTACTGCAACTGAGCTGGCAGATGTTTTGGTTAGAGATAAGGGTTTATCCTTCCGTCATAGCCACAAGATTACCAGTTCAATCGTAAAGTATTTGGTGAAGCATGGTCAAAAGGCACAGGATATCACTCCTCAGCTTATTGCAGATATTTCAAAAGAGATATTGGGTACAGCTATTGATTTGGAAGTTGCCGAAATAGAAAAGGCACTTGACCCGGTTAATTTTGTTAGTATTCGAACTATAACTGGAGGCCCTGCACCAATTGAAACTGTAAGAATGCTAGAAAGCAGAATTAACTCCCTTGAAAGAAATCAGCAGTTACTAAATGAATACACAGAAAAATTGAAAGTATCTGCTCAAAAGCTGGAAATGGAAGTTGATAATATTGTTGCTTAGCTTCGTATCATAAAAATTAAATATAAATTCTGCCTGCCGCATAATAACCTTATGAAAATGTTATTATGCGGCTTTTCAAACATATATCAATCACTAATGCTAGTTTCAAATCAGGTTGCAAAGGTTATTTCCAGCAGAGTTGAGATCAGCTGGATGTACTTGAAGCTGATGCTCAACTGGATATAATAAAGAATATAGACGTAACCTTTTGCAGGGCTATAAAGATAGCTTCGGCTCATCTGTCAGTTATCGCGGATGGAGACTTTACAAAAGAAGTGTCACTGAAGTAATTGAACTATGCTAATAAAACCGGTATAATGGCTAGATTCTTAAATAAATTCAAATATCAATATGTAACGTTGTCAAGGATGTTATTAGGAATCATCAGATGTCAGTCGCAAGCTTACAAATATTAATACTGAGGTGGAAGAGCTTAATTGAAATATAGAAGAAATATCTGCTACTACTGAAGAGCTGTCAGCAGGAAAAAACAAACAGCTGCGTTTGCTATTACAGTAGGAAACCATTGACAAGAAGGTAATGGCTGACTATGAGCACTTAGTTAGTTCAAGTGAGCAGTATAACGAAAAATCTGCAGTTATAAGCAATATCGTTAATGATTTTAGCGCAATCTAATAAAAACTGTTAGCCTCAATTCAAAATATTATATAAGCCAAAAGTATAAAGCAAAGTCTCCAGCGAATTAGCTCTATATAGCAATGACCGAAATGTTAGCGGAGTAGCTTAACTTGACAGTACCTGAATATAATAAAAAATCTCCTCTCGGCAAAAGTGAAGCTGTGAGGAGATTTTTCATGGGGTGATTACGGTACTCTTTAGTCCATTCTATTTGCATTTATTGAAGCCGGGGAGAGCATTCCCCACAGGGATGTATTTGAAGGAAAAAAAGAGTAGAATACATTTTCTGTACTCTACTCTTATAACACTGCGCCAGGGGGCGCAG
>JAEZIV010000318.1 GCA_023436515.1 Bacillota bacterium | reverse complement strand
AATCGTTTGCTTAATAAAGAGGTTAAATGCGCAATAAATGCAGGGTTAAAAGTTCTATACTGTATAGGAGAAGCATCAGAAGAGCAAAATAAATGGAAGGAAGTTTTACGAAGACAGCTTGAGATAGGGCTTGATGATGTAGATTTATCAAAAATTGCCATAGCTTATGAACCCGTTTGGGCAATTGGACCTGGAAAAACTCCACCGTCGAAGGAATATATAGAAAAAATAGCTCATTATGTAAAGCAAGAAACAAATGGCTTACCGGTTGTTTATGGCGGTGGGCTCAAATCAGACAATGCAGATATGCTTGCAGCTATATCTGAGATTGATGGGGGCTTGATTGCTCTTACAAGATTTAGCGGTGATATTGGATTTTATCCTGATGAATATATAGAAATAATTAACAAATATGCTGGTCTTTAAGCTGAAAAGCAGATTAGGAGGTAAATAAATATGAAACTATCATTTGAGTACGGACAGGGTACAATGGAAGCTAATCTCCCTGATAATACAGATGTATTTATTCCAGGGGAGACAGTTTCGGATCCGCCTTATATAGAAGATGTTTATGAGGCAACCAGAGAATCTATTTTAAACCCCATAGGCATGGAACCTTTATCAAAGCTTGCTAAAAAGGGCTCAAAGGTTGTCATAATATTTCCGGACAGAGTTAAAGGTGGAGAACAGCCAACTTCACACCGTAAGGTATCTATCAAAATTGTTCTTGAGGAGCTATATAAGGCAGGGGTAGAAAAAGAAGATATCATGCTCATATGCTCAAATGGACTCCATAGGAAGAATACAAAACCCGAAATATTTAATATATTAGGTGAGGAGATATTTAATGAATTCTGGTATTCCCATCAAATTATAAACCATGACAGTGAGGATTATGAACATCTTGTTGACCTTGGAACAACAAAACGCGGAGATCCTGTTTTGATGAATAAATATGTTTATGATGCGGATGTTGCTATTCTAATCGGACATACTCAGGGTAATCCTTACGGCGGTTATTCAGGTGGGTACAAGCATTGTTCAACAGGTATAACACACTGGAAGTCAATAGCATCTCACCATGTACCTGAGGTTATGCACCGAAAAGATTTTACTCCTGTTAACGGAAAATCCATGATGAGAACTAAGTTTGATGAAATCGGTCAGCATATGGAAGAGCGCATGGGCAAGAAGTTCTTTGTTTGCGATGCAGTTTTAGATACAAAATCCAGACAAATAGAAATTTTCAGTGGTTACGCAAAGGAAATGCAGCCAATTTCATGGAGGACTGCAGATAAACGTACCTATGTTCATTGGGCAGAGAAAAAATATGATGTTATGGTATTTGGTATGCCTCAATTTTTCCATTATGGTAATGGTATGGGCACAAATCCTATTTTTATGATGCAGGCACTGTCAGCACAAATTATAAGGCATAAGAGAATACTAAAGGATAATTGTGTCATTATATGTTCATCAATTTGTAACGGTTACTTCCACGATGAGGAATTCCCAGGATATCGCGATGTTTATGAATTGTTCCAGAAGGATTATAATCAAGTACTTCCTGATTTAGATCAGTATGGTCAATATTTTGCTACAAATGAGGAATGCATAAGGAAATACCGCTTTGCATATGGCTTCCACCCCTTCCATGCTTTTTCAATGATCAGCTGCGGACATATAGCTGAGATGAATACAGCTGCCATTTATATTGTAGGGGCGCAGGAGCCTGGATATGCCAGGAGTATGGGGCTTAAAACAAGATCAACCTTTGAGGAAGCTATCGAAGATGCAAAGAAAAAATATGTTGGTCCGAATCCAAATATTCTTGCATTACCACGGGCATTTAAAACAAATGCTGTCCATCTTTGTATGAAGAATAGCGAAGAGGGTAATTACGGTATAGATTTTTGCCATCAAAGATGAGTAATAAATTATAATGCTAAAGTCATAAGGGGTTACAAAGCAATGAATATAAGCACTTGGAATGATTTGGATATTGAAAAGGTAATCAGCTATGCCGAAAAGGTTCGAGGAAATGTCGTATTGGGGATAGACGGCTTTATTGATCAGGTATGGCAAGTGGTTGAAACCAGACTGAGCACCAGTGAATATATCCTGATTGACAAAATGAAAAGGTTCGGTGAACTGATAGTTAACCGGGGCAACGGGGGTATGGCTAATGAATTAATTAAAAAACGCAGAAGCTGCGGTGGTTTTACAGCCAATACCGGAAGGGCTCTGTGTAAACTTGAATTGGATACCACTATGCTTGGAATGTTCGGCAAAGCTGTAGTTGACCCCATTTTTAACGAGTTTATTGAAAAATGTACGCTTATATCCGTAGGAGATCCTGTGATAAGCAA
This sequence comes from Bacillota bacterium, assembly GCA_023436515.1. Lineage (GTDB taxonomy): Bacteria > Bacillota > Clostridia > Acetivibrionales > DSM-1351 > Ruminiclostridium. The sequence goes on along the minus strand of JAEZIV010000318.1, from coordinate 4,244 downwards.
TGTTCTTGAATTCAACGATGGAAAAATAATGCTGCCGTATTTACATGAACTGCTGTCTTTCCAATGGAATGATTTAGTCAACATACTTGGACAGGAAAAATTAAAGGATATATTTGAAGGTGCAGATATTGTTTCTTTAGGATATTGGTCAAATATGCCCAAGTTTGATGAATTCATTAATGAAATTAATAATAATTATTTTAAGAAGAAATGTCCTAAGAGGATGTTTTTCGATTTTGCTAATATAAAGAAGAGAAGCGTTGAAGCAATAAATGAAACCTTTAAGGTATTAGGTGGTTTAAATAATAGGATACCCATGACCTTGAGCCTTAATGAACATGAGGCTGCCTTATTATTCTCCTACTTTGATGAAGTTATTTCAGAGGATATTGTGGCAGTAGGAGCAACAGCTTGCTCCATAAGAGAAAAAATAAATCTGGATGAGATAGTGATTCATACTCAACATTATCCTGTAGCTGCTTCAGAAACAGAGGGAATAGGAATATCTATGCAGGATTATTGTGACAACCCTGCAGTTACTACAGGAGCCGGAGATACCTTTAACGGAGGCTATATAGCTGCATGTCTAGGGGATCTAAATATAAATGAGAGATTGGCAGCTGCAAATGCTACAACAAGATTTTATATAATGAATGGTTTTCCACCAAGCAGAGAACAGCTCATAGAAGAAGTAAAAGGAATAAAGAAGAGGTTAAGCTGTTGATTTTTTCTTTATATGCAGGTGGAAAATGGATAATTTATTATACTTTGCAATTGCATTAGTGGCAAGTTCAATAGGTAGTATGCTTGGAATTGGCGGTGGAGTCATTATTGTACCTACACTGATTTCTGTAGGAATCTCAAAGGAATTAGCTTCTGTGAGTTCATCCTTAACAGTTTTTATAATGGCGGCCTTATCCTCCTATACTTATATGAAGAGAAAACAAGGGGATATTAGGACTGCACTTGTAATCATTGTTGGCAGTGTTCCGGGCTCATATATTGGAGTGTACTTTAACAGCAGAGTATCACCCGAATTGTTTAAAATCTTATTCAGCCTTTTAATACTTTTTTTGCTGGTGCTGATGCTGATAAAGGATAAGCTTCCCAATATGAAGTTGGGGAAAGTATCTATGGTTTTATTTGGTATATTTATAGGAATATTATCTGGACTTTTTGGAATAGGAGGAGGACCAATTACCATTCCTGTACTGTTAGTCTTCTTTGCTCTGAAGCAGAAGATGGCATCTGCAACTTCAAGCTATGTTACACTAATGACTGCGCTAATCAGTGTATTGTCAAATGTAGCTACAGGTAATAAGGATCTATCCCTGGCACTATTTATGATACCTGGTGCAATAATTGGGGCAAGAATCGGAACTTTCCTTAACAGCAAGGTTAGTGAGAAAAGCTTAACTATTATTTTTAATATTTTGCTTGTTTACTTGTTAATAAGACAATTTATTTAAATACATTCCAATTATTATCAACTTGAGGTATTAGAACACTTATAAATGGTTTGTGATAGTCCCCATTGAGAGAAAATAAGTTATACATGCTTAGGGGGTGGCATGAATGATATATAAAATAGATAGCAAATTTCTGAAAGTTGAGATTAACAGTATGGGAGCCGAGCTATGGTCTGTTGTCAATAAAAATGATGGTATAGAGCACTTGTGGCAAGGTGACAGAGCTGTTTGGGCAAGACGGTCACCTATACTATTTCCTTACTGCGGCAGGTTAAAGGATAATAAATACAACGTTGGCGGTGAGGTATACAAAGGGTCCCTTCATGGCTTCGCACGGGATTATGAGCATGAGGTATTCCGCTGTACCTCAGATTCAATTGTTTTTGTACTTTGCAGTAATGAGCAAACCATAAGGCTTTATCCATATGAATTCAAGCTGTATACAGAATATAGACTGGAGGGCAACAGCCTTCATTGTTCTTTCAAGGTTGAAAACACTAATGATTATGAGATGCCCTTCAGTATCGGATACCATACAGGATTAATGTGTCCCTTCGATAACACAAAATCCATTGAAAACTATAGTCTGGTGTTTGAGAAAAAAGAAACACCAGTAGAACTGTTATGTAATGAAGAGGGCTTTTTGAGCGGAAAGAAAAAAATCTTTTTTAACAATGAAGACACAATAAATTTGTATGATGGATTTTTTAAAAACAGTTTTGTTTTGACATCGCTGGAGTCAGATTATATAAGCATCGTGGAAAAAAGAACAGGCAACTATGTAAAGGTAGGTATTAAGAATTTTCCCTATGTGGTATTATGGTCTGCACCTGGTGCTGTGAAGTTTGTATGCATAGAACCCTGTTACGGGCTTCCGGATTCCCAGGATACTGACGGTGAATTTACTAAAAAGTTAGGAATTCAGAGAATCAATCCAAATAAGAGTTTTTCCTGTACTCAAACAATTGAAATTGGCAGAATATAGAAAGGAGAAGAAATGACTCAAAATATATTGCTTAAAAATGGGAATGTGCTGGTGGACGGACAACTAAATACATTAGATATCCTCATGGAGGATGGAAAAATAAATAAAATATCACAAAACATTTTAACAGACAAAGAGGTTAGGGTATTTGATGTAAAGGGTCATTTTGTACTTCCGGGCTTTATTGATATTCATACCCATGGTGGGCTTGGAGTTGATATGAATAATGCGGGAATTGATGATATTTTAAATCTTTGCAAATTCTATGCAAGCTGCGGAACAACAAGCTTCCTCCCGACTCTTCTCACCGATACAAAGGAAAAGCTTTATGAATGTATTAAAAATATTATTGAAGCAATGAATACAAACAGTGAGGGCAGCAGCATATTAGGTATCCATATGGAAGGCCCCTATCTTTGCAGGGAGTATAAGGGAGCAATGCCTGAGCGCCTTTTACAAAAACCTTCAGTAGAGGACTTTAAGTATTATCAGCAGGCTGCAGAGGGCTCGATCCTGTTAATGACAGTTTCACCGGAGGTAGAGGGAGTACCGGAATTTATTAAGGAAATCAGTAGGACTGGAGTGGTTATTTCTTTAGGACACAGTGGAGCAGACTATGAAACTACCATGAAGTGTATAGAAAATGGTGCGAAGAGTGCAACGCATACCTTCAATGCTATGAAACTTCTCCACCAGCATTTTCCGGCAATTAGCGGTGCAGTGCTTGAAAGTGATATATATTGTGAGGCAATTTGCGATGGCTTACACCTGCATCCGGCAGTTGTACGCATACTGCTTAAGGCAAAAGGCCTTGATCGTGTAATAGGGGTAACGGACAGTATTATGGCTGCAGGGCTTGGGGATGGTAATTATAAGCTGGGGGTTAATGATATCGTTGTAATTAATGGAGATGCACGTCTTGCAGACCTATCAGCAAGAGCTGGCAGTACCCTTACAACCGGCAAAATGCTTAAAAACCTGATTGAATTTACAGGCAGGCCTCTTTCTGAAATATCAAAAATCATGTCGGAAAACCCTGCCACGCTTCTGGGTGTTATAGATAAAAAGGGTAGTATAGAGGAAGGAAAGGATGCCGATTTAGTTGTTCTAAACAGTGAGTATGATGTTATCGGAACCTTTGTTTCAGGGAGAAGGGTATTCTAGAAGACACTATCTTTTATATAGCTGAGAATGGAGGAAGCTGTAATGTACGATTATTTTAGAAAGACGGCTGAAGAGCTTGGAACTAATGCAAAAATAGATGTATTGAAGCTTGGTGATTCAGGTGAAGTGTTCTATGAAATGACAATGGAAATGATTAATGCAATCAAAGAAAATAATAATTTAGGTAAAAAGACGGTATTTATATGTCCCGTAGGTCCTGTAGGGCAATATCCTATTTTTGTCCGTCTGGTGAACCGTGATAATATAAGTCTGAAAAATGTATGGTTTATAAATATGGACGAATACCTAAATGATGATAAGCAGTGGATAAATATTGAGGACAAGCTAAGCTTCAGAGGGTTTATGAACCGGGAGGTTTATAGCAAAATTAAGGATGAATTGCTTATGGCAGAGGAACAGAGGGTATTTCCGGATCCAAACAGCTTGGACTATATTCCTGAGCTTATTGAAAAGCTTGGAGGGGTGGATATATGCTTTGGAGGAATTGGAATTAATGGACATGTGGCTTTTAATGAGCCTGAGGATGTAAGCCTGGAAGAGTATGTAACTCGTTGTACAAGAGTGCTTGAAATATCAAAGGAGACCAGAACAATAAACTCAGTAGG
>JAEZIV010000268.1 GCA_023436515.1 Bacillota bacterium | reverse complement strand
GGATATCCGTGAGCTTCAAAATGCAAAAGCAGCCATTGCAGCGGGAATTAATGTTCTTGTTAAGCAAGCCGGCATTAATTTTTCAGATATAAAGAATGTATATCTCGCCGGTGGTTTTGGCACTTATATCAATATTGACAGCGCACTTAAAATCGGGTTGATTCCTGCTCAATTAAAGGGAAGAATACAGGCGGTAGGAAATGCTGCGGGGCAGGGGGCAATTGAAGCACTTATATCAAAAGACAGCCTATCCCAAGCTAATATAATAAGTAAAAAAATTAAATACGTCGAGTTATCAAGCTCAAAGGATTTTAATGACTTCTATATTGATTGCATGATGTTTGAAGAATAGTATGATGTGTTGAATAAGCTGAAGAGTGACATAATTACCGATTTATACTAATATACCCTAACTATTGACATTTTAAGTCACTGTGATAATATATTATAGATAGACAGTCGGTCTAGAAACTAGTGTTAGCGTGAAAAGTGCGAAGCAAAGTTTACTTCAGACATCGATGTTCTTCGCACGACGAAAAGCCACTATGTGTCTTTTCATTACTATTTGTGTTGCAGCGGTAGCGGCGAAATGGAGGTTAATATGAGAGTTGTTAAAGATGCCGCTGAGCGAAGGAACGAAATACTTGACGCAGCAAATGAGCTCTTCGGAAAGAAGGGTTTTGACGGCACCAGTACAAACGATATTCTTGAAAAGGTTGGAATTGCAAGGGGAACTTTATATTATCACTTCAAGTCAAAGGAGGATATTATGGACGCCCTCATTGAACGTTATAATATGGAGATTCTGGAAGGAGCACGAAAAATTGCCTCTGACAGGAGTATACCCGTAAACCAGCGTTTTCTCCGGGTTATCTTGGCTTTAAATATCAGTAGCGGCAATGAAAAGGAAATTATTGAGCATATTCATAAGCCTCAGAATGCACTTATGCATCAAAAGATACAAAGGGTCATTATCAATAGTGTTACTCCAATTCTTGCGGACATAATACGTGACGGCATCGAACAGGGGATATTCACTACTCCCTTCCCATATGAATGTATGGAAATGATTGTAGCGTATACCAGTACGGTTTTTGATGATGATATGGTTGAATTGACAGGGGATGAACTCTTTAGTCGCATTCAGGCTTTGACTTATAATTTGGAAAGATTACTTGGTGCTGAGAGTGGTAGTCTGACATACCTTATGCAATTTCTTAAGAACACAAAGAAAGAATAAATTTGAGTTATAGCAAAAAGTCGTAACCAAATCGGTTTAGTGGTGAATTTATGTATTTAAGAATAATTTGTAAAGACATTTCAAAAAGCAAGCTGATAACCCTTACTACAATGATTTTTGTCATAGTAGCGGCCTTGCTTGTCTCACTATCTGCTATACTAATGGTAAATCTGTCCGGTGCTATTAATACCTTAATGACTCAGGCAAAAACTCCGCATTTTATGCAGATGCATACAGGGGAAATTGATGCAGCCCGGCTAATGTCATTCGCTGAGCAGAACAGCTATGTGGACGAATTCCAGGTCCTCGAATTTTTAAATATAGACGGTGCGGAAATTATAATAGGTGGCAACTCACTTGCAGATCACTTATGAGCAATACAAAAGTAATTTTTGGTGACGAACCCACCGGTGCCCTAAACTCAAAAGCTGCTCAGGAAATAATGCAGATATTTTCTGAAATCAATGGGGATGGTACAACAGTTATACTTGTAACTCATGACGCCACAGTGGCAGCCTGGTCCCAGCGTATTATGTATATGGTGGATGGAAAGATTATTAGTGAAATAAGGCTATCAGAGTATAGTGGTAAGGATATGGACTCCAGAGTTAAAAGAGTTACCGAAAAGATGCGAGAAATAGGCATCTGATTAATTTTTCAGCTCAGATCCATACAGGATTCAATATCATAAACTCGAAGGAGAAATACCCATGAGCAAACAACGCTTAATGAAACAAATACAATTCATTACAGAGATAGACAGATTAAAAGGAATTTTTCGTCAGAATGTTGTAATCGGCACGAATCGCAACGAAAATGATGCAGAGCATTCCTGGCATATGGCCACAATGGCAATTTTGCTATCTGAGTATTCTGCTGACCCAAATATGGATATGCTTAAGGTCCTCAAGCTGATACTGGTTCATGATTTAGTGGAAATTGATGCCGGTGATACCTTCTGCTATGACGAGAAAGGTCAGGAGGACAAGGCTGAGAGAGAGGAAAAGGCTGCTCAAAAATTATTCTATATACTGCCTAAGGATCAGGCAGATGAGATATACAGCCTGTGGAAGGAATTTGAGGAGCTCAGTTCCTCAGAAGCTAAATTCGCTGCCTGTATGGACCGACTTCAGCCCCTGCTGCTAAATTATAATACAAAGGGACATACCTGGAAAAAGCCCGGTGTAACCAGCGAAAAGGTCATTAAGAGGAACCGGCTGCTGGAAGAGCATGCCCCTGAATTATGGAAGCTTGCAAAAGAAATTATTGAAGCATCTGTTGAAAAGGGTATACTTAATAAATAAAGGGTTATGCCATCATATAAATTATGTTAAAACGGGGGGCTGGAGTATGTTTAAGGAAATGAGAAGAATTGACCGCAAGCTCGATGATCAAGAGGCATATAAGCTGCTGGAGGAAGCTCAGTATGGAGTTTTATCAACTATTGGTGAGAACGGGTTTCCATATGGAGTGCCGCTGAATTATGCATACGTAGATGGCTGCTAATATTTTCACTGTGCTCAGGAGGGTGGAAAACTTAATAACATAGCTTTCAATAGCAGGGTGTCTTTTTGTGTTATTGGAGATTCTGAAGTTGTTGCAGATAAGTTCACCTATAAATATACAAGTTCAATTGTATTCGGACAATGTACAGAAGTGGTAGGCAGTGAAAAGGAAACAGCGCTGTTAGCATTAGTCGAGAAATATTCCGGTGAATTTTTGGAAGCCGGCAAAAAGTACATAAAAAATGATTTAGCTGCTACAAAGGTTATGAAGATAAGTATTGAGCATATTTCAGGAAAAGCTAATAGCTAGCTGAAAAACCAAATACTGAGAGAATAAAATATATTATTCACCAAATAATATCTATGAAGTTATACCAATAAATATTATGGAGGAATGAATAATGAAGGCTCAAAAAATGGATCATCCAAACAGTGGAATTAAGTGTGTCGTTAACACCTGCACATATTATATGCAAGGTGATCACTGCACAGCAGACAAGATAGAAGTAAAGCCAAGAAATGCTTCCAGTTCACAGGAAACTGACTGTTCAACCTTTACACCGGGAGCTAGTTTATAAAGCCATTAAGCCTGTTATTTTTTAACAGGCTTAATTTCTGCAAAATTATCACACAAAGCATGTAAAATATTGTATAATAGCAATGTTTGCAAATAAAATATTAATAGAGATTATTATTACAAGGGATTAAATGAGAGGAATTAACTCAGGCAGTATTGTACTGCTTTGTATATTTATTTGGAATATTGCTGTCTACATAGCGTACAGGTACAGAAAGTCATCAAAACACAAGACTGGCACCTCCGGATATTCAGTGCTGACAGTTTTGTTGGTGAATGCAATTCTTGCCGGGGTATTGGCTTATAATTCCATAGTCATAGGTGTAACCGAATATAAAATCACATCAGATAGAATTCCGGCTGAGTTTGACAATTACAAGATTCTGCAGATATCAGATTTTCATTCCGGTAACTTCCACGGAGGTACCAATCAGCTTATTGAAAAAGTGAAGAAAGCAGAACCCGATATTATTGTTCTGACAGGAGACCTTATTGATGAAGATAAAGTTAACCTGAAGGTTGTTAAAGGGATGATTGAGCAGCTTGTCCCCATAGCTCCGGTTTATTCGGTATCAGGGAATCATGATATATGGTATTCTGATTTTGAGGGTTATCAGAAGCTACTGATGAAACTTGGTGTAAATGTTATGGACAATCGTGAAGCAGTGCTTCAGAGAGGCGATTGGAGCATAATGCTATATGGTATCGGCGACCCTATAACCTGGGATGATGCTGAGGCAAAGAATTATCTCCAGGAAAAAATGAGATTGTTTAATCCGGATAATAGCTTTAATATTCTGTTATTCCATAGGGCTAATATGTTTAGTACAATAAAAGGGAAAGGCTATCAGCTTGTGCTTTCAGGTCATATGCACGGTGGTCAGGTGCAAATACCTTTTATAGGCGGGCTGGTGTCGCCACATCATAATAACAGATGGTTTCCGAAATACACAGATGGAAAGTGGGCAGAAGATGGAACCACCATGATAGTGAGCAGAGGACTTGGGAATAATGCACCAGTACCAAGGCTTTTTAACCCTCCCGAGCTGGTGTTGATAACCTTGGCGTCAGGAAGATAATGCATTTACTATCTAAATTATTTATATATAAGGATGATTTTTAAAACTTAAGGATATCTATGGAAAAAGCTCAAATAAGGATTTCAGTAAGAAATCTTGTAGAACTTGTTCTGCGATATGGAGATATTGACAGCAGACTGGTAGCCTCAAACCGTATGCTGGAAGGAACAAGAATTCATCAAAAAATACAGAAGGAAAGCGGGGACAAGTATGCAAAAGAGGTGTATCTGTCCTATGATTATAATCTAGAAGGCTTCACAATAAAGCTGGAGGGTCGCGCCGACGGAATTATAACCGAGCCCGAGGGGATGGTTATAGATGAAATCAAGTCAACCTCAAGACCTCTGGAGTATATTGATGAAGATTTTAGCCTACTTCATTGGGCACAGGCAAAATGCTATGCCTTTATTTATTGTACCCAAAATGCATTAGACAGAATTTTAGTTCAGCTGACTTATTTTCATATCGAAACTGAAGAAAAGAAGATAATACGAAAGCTTTTTTTATTTGAAGAGCTTGAGGTTTACATGGCCCAACTACTGGACAAGTATCTGGTATGGGCTGGTATAGCAGACAATTGGAACACTCAAAGGGATACAGCTATTAAGAAGCTTCAGTTCCCATTTGAGAATTACCGTAAGGGTCAAAGAGAGCTGGCTGTAGCTGTATATAAGACAATAATGCAGGAGAAAAAGCTTTTTGTACAAGCTCCGACAGGCATTGGGAAAACCATATCAACCCTTTTTCCTGCAGTAAAAGCCTATGGTGAGCAGCATATTTCAAAGATTTTCTATTTAACTGCAAAGACCATAACCAGACAGGTTGCCGAGGAGGCATTCGTAAAGATGAGAGCCCAAGGCCTTAAATTCAGAACCTTAACCCTTACAGCAAAAGACAAAATTTGCTTTAAGAGTGAGTTAAATTGCAATCCTGATTTTTGCGAATATGCGAAGGGGCATTATGACAGGGTTAATGGTGCTATGATTGATATACTTAAGAACTCGGAATACCTGTCCAGAGAGATTATTGAAGAATATGCCACAAAGCATAGGGTATGTCCCTTTGAGTATGCACTGGACCTGTCCCTGTGGGCAGACTGTGTTATATGTGATTATAACTATGTATTTGACCCAAGGGTATACCTACGAAGATTTTTCCTTAACAATGATGGGGATTATGCTTTCCTGATAGATGAAGCTCACAATCTGGTGGATAGGGCAAGAGAGATGTTTTCTGCCCAGATAAATAAGACTGCCTTTCTTGAAGCTAAAAGGGCAATGAAAAAGCAGCATAAACAAATTGAAAAGGCACTTGGAAAAATAAATACCTACATGATAGACCTGAGAAAGCAGTGTGATGAAGCCGACGGTTATATCATTGAAAAAGAGGAGCTCAGTGATTTATATAAATTACTAAGACGATTTGTAACAGAGGCAGAGGAATGGGTAGTCAAAAATCAGAGTAAAAATATTGAGGGCTTTGATCAATTATTAGAGGTATATTTCAACTCAATCAACTTTTTGAAAATAGCAGAGTTTTTTGACAACAGATATGTTACGTTTATTGAGGCACATGGCAGCGAGGTAAGGGTTAAGCTATTCTGTGTGGATCCCTCCTTTTTGCTTTCCGAGGCTATCAAAAGAGGGAAAACGGCTATATTTTTCTCGGCCACACTTACACCCTTAAGCTATTTTATGGATATCCTGGGTGGAAACGATGAGGATTACAACATAAATCTCAGTTCTCCCTTTGATCCTCGAAGGTTGTGCTTACTTATTGAGGATGGTATATCAACTAAATATAAAAACCGTGAAAACAGCTATGAGGCAATAGCTGATATAATCAAATCCGCAATCGAGGCTAGGGTAGGAAACTATCTAGTTTATTTTCCATCCTACAAATATATGAATGAGGTATATTCACGATTCACAGAAAAATATCCGGAGCTTGATACCTACATACAGGAAAATTCTATGACCGAAGAGGATAAGGAGAACTTTCTAAGCAGGTTTCAGCCTGACAGGAGCCACTCAATGGTTTGCTTCGGGGTTTTAGGTGGCATATTTTCTGAAGGTATAGATTTAAAGGGTGACAGACTGATCGGAGCCATCATTATTGGAGTGGGTTTACCTCAGATAAGCATTGAACAGAACATTATAATGGACTATTTCCAAAAAAAGAATGGAATGGGATATGAAAACGCATATATGTATCCGGGAATGAACAAGGTCCTTCAGGCGGCAGGCAGAGTAATCCGCTCTGAGGAGGATACAGGGATGGTACTCCTGATTGATGAACGCTTTTCAAGTCGTGCCTATAGAAACCTTTTTCCAAGACATTGGTGTCATGGTATAAGGATAGGAAGTAACGAGAAACTAAAAGTGAAGCTTAAGAGCTTTTGGGATTCTATATAAAATATAGTTCTTATAGACTCCTTACTTAACGGTTGATAAATTATTAGGCACAAAATTTCTTGTTTATACGCAGTTATTTTGTTATCATTATTTAATCGATATGGAGGAAAATAGACAATGATTGAAAAGTATTACCCTGATATATATTGTGACAGCATAAGGCACATAGACCTTGAAATGCTTAAGAATAAGGGAATTAGGGGAGTAATTCTGGATATTGATAATACTCTTGTACCAATGCACAGAGCAGATGCTGACGAAAACGCCATAACCTGGATTGCTGAGCTCAAGAATAGAGGTTTTAAGGTGTGCATATTATCAAATGCGGCTGAAAAGCGGGTATTGCGATTTAATAAGGATATCGCTGTACAAGCTATTCATAGAGCATATAAACCTTCAGCCAAGGCTTTTCTAAAAGCTGCAGAAAAGTTGGGTCTTGAGCCGGAGAGTATAGCGGTGGTTGGAGATCAGATATTTACCGACATCCATGGTGGAAATAAGGCAAATATGCTCACGATTCTTGTAAAGCCCATAGATAAAAAGGAAATTCTTTTTGTGCGACTAAAAAGATGGCCTGAGAGGTACATTATTTCAAATTATTTCAAGCAGCAGGAGCATCATATTAAACGCAGAGAGAGCTGGAAAAGGAACAGGTTGATTTTAGAAAGAGCCAGATACAAGAATAAATAAAGCTTCTTCACCATATGGATTTAGCTGAGAGGTGCATTTGATGAAATTGGTTAACTTTATAAATGGACAAACATCTCTTTTGGGTGTCATTGGAAGTCCCATAGAGCATACGAAATCTCCGTACATTCACAATACCTTATTTAGAGAGCTGAATATTAATGCTGTTTATCTGCCAATCCATGTTAAACAGGGCCAGCTTGAAAGGGCAGTAAAAGGTTTGAGGGCTCAGAACTATGTTGGTTTTAATGTTACTGTACCTTATAAAAAGGAGATTATTAAGTACCTTGATGATGTAGCTAACGATGCTTTACTAATGGGTGCTGTTAATACTGTTAAGAATATAAAAGGGAAGCTAAAGGGGTACAATACCGATGCAGAGGGCTTTGTAAGGGATTTTAGAGATGGCTTTGGAACTGACTTGACCGGAAAAAGGATAATGCTGCTGGGAGCCGG
>JAEZIV010000183.1 GCA_023436515.1 Bacillota bacterium | reverse complement strand
TGCAAACGTAATTGATGCGGTATTGTTCGGAAGTCTTCTTATAACATTTATAAATAAAAGTGACCGTGTAAAGATAGCCTGCCAGTCAATTGTTATAGGTAGCGTAATTGCAGCCGATCCCAATGGTGGCGCCTACAGACAGACTACCTATTATCCGTTCCAGCACGCTGCTACATATGGAAAGGGAGTTGCTCTTCGTCCGGCACTTGAAAGTCCTTTAAAGAAAACCGATGGCTATGGAGAACAGCCCTTCATACAAACAGCCTGCGTTTATGATGAGGAAAGCGGAACCGCTACGGTATTTGCTGTAAACCTGGGCTTGAGAGAAAGTGTTGAACTGGATGCAAAGCTTCAGTTTGATAGTGTCAAGCTTGTTCAGCATATACAATTACATGATAGCCAGCCCCTTGCCGGTAATACCTTTAAAAACCCAGACCGTATAACACCAAAGGAAATCAGTGTTGATGGAAACCAGGTTGTATTGCCTCCTCTAAGCTGGAATGTACTGAGGTATGAAGTTAAATAAGAGTTATACTGTTGCCCTTCTTGGGATATGGCAGTTCGGTATTGAAGGAAGAATTTACTCCATGCTTGAATAACATGCCTTCTAAAAAAGATCTGTGAGAGTTCCGGCTTCACAGGTCTTTTTATACTATGTAAAGAGACTTTGGCTCCTTTATAAAGAACAGCCATAAACTGGTAAGTTGTAAAATCTTACAGCTTATGCTATTATTTTATCGATATTACAAACTAAAGGTAAATTAATTAAAATGGAAAGTGGATTAAAATTGCAGCAAAATTGGAAAAAAACAATAATATTATTCTTAGCAAGTCAGACAGTATCGTTGTTCGGCTCATCGCTGGTTCATTATGCCATCACTTGGTATATAACACTTAAAACCCAATCAGGTATTATGATGACTGTAGCAATCGTGTGCGGCTTCCTGCCAACCTTTTTGCTGTCACCCTTCGCGGGGGTTTGGGCCGATAGATATAACAGAAAAAGACTTATAATTCTCTCTGACAGCATCATTGCACTGGCAACTCTCGTGATAGCCCTGCTTTTTATACTAGGCTATGAATCAATATGGCTGCTATTTGTGGTGTTGGTAATTAGGGGGATGGGCACAGCGGTTCAGGCACCCACCGTAAATGCCCTTATTCCGCAGCTGGTACCTGAAGAAAAGCTTACAAGAGTTAATGCAACAAATGGTAGTATTCAATCTATAATAATGCTACTTTCACCAATGCTCAGCGGTGCATTATTAACTATGGCAGCTATGGAGTATATTTTTTTCATCGATGTCATAACCGCTGCAGCAGCTATAACTACCTTATTGTTTTTCTTAAAAATTCCCAGTCACAAAAAGGCTGCTGAACAAATAAAATCCGGTTACCTAAATGACATGTCTCAGGGCTACAGGTATATAAGAAATCACGGGTTTGTAAAGAGGATTATCGTCTATAGTGCCATGTTCGGCTTTCTTGCCGCACCGGCTGCTTTTCTGACGCCACTGCAGGTAACCAGGAGTTTCGGAAATGAGGTTTGGAGGCTCACAGCAATAGAAATTGTGTTTTCCATAGGGATGATGCTCGGTGGAATACTGATGGCTACCTGGGGCGGATTTAAGAAAAAAACTTATTCTATGATTTTGGCAACTGCTGTAATGGGTTTGTTTACAACTGCTCTTGGAATAATACCTGTGTTTTGGATATACCTTGTATTTATGTCCATGATAGGAGTTGCAATACCAGTATTTAATACCCCCTTTACAGTGTTGTTGCAGCAAAAGGTAGAACCGGATTTTCTGGGTCGAGTGTTTGGGGTATTTACAATGGTTTCAAGTGTTATGATGCCTCTGGGAATGGTGGTTTTTGGCCCATTATCCGACTTGGTTACAATTGAATCATTGTTGATAATAACCGGAGTGCTTATCTTTGTTGAAGGCTTGCTGATGCTACGGGATAAAGCTCTGAAAAGGGCTGAGGAATAATGTGTTTTGAATGTAGAGAGTAAAGTGAAGTTAATACAGCTGAAAAATTATTGACATTTTTTTGCAGGAGTAGTAGTTTTAATGCAAGATAGTGTTTTACAATAAATTAATTTAGTGGAGGTGTTATAAAAATGAATATCAAGAAAAAAAGGTCTCGAATACTTACCCTGGTTATTACCTCTATCCTGACTTTCATCTTCCTAACCAATACCTGCTTTGCCCAGAGCACTTCGACAGCCAACCAAAGGGATTTAAACAGGACGATTAATGTTACAGGAACAGCTGAAGTAATGGTAACGCCCGATGAGGCAGTCTTTTCATTAGCAGTGGAATCTACCAATATGAGCATTACTAAGGCGAAAGCTGAAAATGATGAAGCAATTAAAAATATTAAGACCATTACACAGAATTTCAAAATTGATCCCAAGTATGTTGTGACTGATTTTATTAACGTAAGTCCAAGATATACTTATACCAATAATGGTGAGAGTGTTTTCCAGGGCTATACCATTTACAGGGGAATGGTTATTACTCTAAAGGATATATCTAAGTTTGAGGACTTATTGACAAAGCTTCTTGAGGCTGGTGCAAATTACATTCAAAATGTGCAATTCAAAACTACACAGCTGCAAAAGTATAAAACTGAGGCAAGAACGTTAGCAATAAGGGCTGCGAAAGAAAAGGCGGTTGCCTTAGCTAAAGAATTGGGACAGACTGTAGGAAAGGCAAGCATGATTCAGGAAGTTCAAGAGGATACTTACTACTATTACAGTCAAGGGGGTACAAACCGGAACGCTTATAATAATGTATTAGCAAATTCGACAGCTGGTATGGGACAGGGCTCTGAAAATAATGACTTTTCGCCGGGGCAAATAAAAGTCAGTGCAAGAGTAGCCGTAACCTTTGACTTGAATTAGCAGCTTTAGCTTTGCTTGTTATATAAATATTGGTATAATGTTACTTAATTATACAAAACTATTAATTGACTAGGAGATTTAAAAATGAATAAAAAAGCTATACCAAATGAACCTCTTGTAACTCACATATATACTGCTGACCCTTCTGCCCATGTTTTTAACGGAAAGCTTTATATTTATCCATCCCATGACCTGGACGTGGACATTGAATCAAACGATAATGGTGACCAGTATATGATGGAGGACTACCATGTTCTTTCCTTGGACAATTTGGACTCACCATGTGTTGATAATGGCGAGGCTCTGCACCTAAAGGATGTGCCATGGGCATCGAAGCAATTGTGGGCACCGGACGTTGCTTATAAAAACAATACCTACTATCTATTCTTTCCTGCAAGGGACAAGGAGGGCATCTTTAGAATAGGGGTAGCTACCAGTCCAAATCCGGTTGGGCCCTTTAAGGCTGAAAAAGATCCAATTGCCGGAAGCTTCAGCATAGACCCTGCTGTTTTTGTAGATG
>JAEZIV010000174.1 GCA_023436515.1 Bacillota bacterium | reverse complement strand
ATTTCTCTTTATAACACGTATATGAAAGTATGTTAATTCTTATTGAAGCGCCGTGTACCGAACGGTATGCACGGCGCTGTGAGAGGTCGGTAGCTGAAATAATCGGCTACCTCCTACTCGATTGTTTTTTAAAGCTCGTTGAATTAATTGGAAAATATTGATAATATATTCATTGGAGGATTATTGAACTACAAGTTATTAATGACGTCTATAATCATGTAAAAGACACAAGAAAAAATCCTGTATATCATGTTAAGCTCTCATTTGGGGTTGGGCAGCGAAATGCCCGAGAATACTCTGAATTTAAGGAAATCTTCAAGTAAGTTGTTTGATTAACGCAAGACAGATCCCTTGACTGTAAGCTGAGCTTAGAAAACGATATTTTTGTGAAATTAATGGTACCAAAACTGATATAAGGCAGGCACAGTGTATAAAACATATTTATTACCAAGTATTAATATCTAGTTTTAAATTTATCCTATTTGTGGTATAATAATAAAAAACAGAGCTTATTAAAGGAACAGGTAAATAAAAACTTGTTCTGATGAATCCATAAATAAATATTATAGTGGAGGTTTAGTATGGTTGTTACACCAAAATTCCGCGGATTTATATGTACAACATCTCATCCGGCAGGCTGTGAGTACAGTGTAAAGCAGCAGATCGATTATGTAAAGGGGCAGGGTAAAATTAACGGAGCAAAAAAGGTACTTGTTATCGGTGCTTCAACCGGTTATGGCCTTTCCTCAAGAATAGCTGCTGCATTTGGCTGCGGCGCATCTACCATCGGTTTGTTCTTCGAGAGACCTGCAGCAGGCAACAAAACAGCATCGGCCGGTTGGTACAATACGGCTGCCTTCGAGAAATATGCAAGAGAAGAGGGCTTGTACGCAAAAAGTATAAATGGAGATGCCTTTTCAAGTGAAATGAAACAGCAGACGATTGATCTGATAAAAAAGGAGCTTGGCAAGGTAGATATGGTTATATACAGTATTGCATCTCCAAGAAGAACACATCCCATTACAGGCGAAGTATTCAATTCTGTGTTGAAGCCCATTGGCAAGGCAGCTACTGTAAAGACTGTGGATTTTCATACTCAGCAGGTGTCTGAATCAACAATTGAACCGGCGACTGATGAGGAGATAAGACAAACTGTGGCAGTAATGGGCGGTGAAGACTGGGCCATGTGGATTGAAGCACTTAAAGCAGCCGATGTACTGGAAGAGGGGGCTACTACTCTTGCATACTCATATGTGGGACCTGAAATGACACATGCAATTTACAGAAAAGGTACAATAGGAAGAGCAAAGGATGATCTTGAAGCTACTGCTGCCAAAATGACAGAAGCTAATAAGGATATAGGCCTCAGCGCTTACGTATCAATAAACAAGGCGGTTGTTACTCAGGCAAGTGCAGCAATTCCTGTTATTTCAATATATATCAGCGTGTTGTTCAAGGTTATGAAGGAAATGCACCTCCATGAAGGAACTATTGAACAGATGTATAGAATGCTGAAGGACAGAGTATATTCCGGTGACCTGAAGCTGGATAGCAACGATAGAATCTGTATGGATGACTGGGAAATGAAGCCTGAGGTACAGGAAAAGGTCGCTAAATACTGGGCTGAAGCAAGTAACGACAATATAAAAGACATATCTGACATAGAGGGCTACAGAAAAGAGTTCTTCAGATTATTCGGCTTCGAGTTTGACGGAGTTGATTATAGTCAGGACGTTGAAATTGATGTTAAAATACCAAGTATTGGGTAATTATTTTTAACAGTTACGAAACAAGCACCCGGCGGACGGCATATCAGTATGTCCCCGGGTGTATTTTATCAAATTCGAACTCAATTATATCCCCTGATATCTCACTGCCTGAAACACGTAAAATGCCATAGGTGTATTTTTCCTGACGTCTTTTATCCATGGCAGAGCCGGGGTTAAAATAAAGTATATTATCAATATGCTTATTTACCGGAATGTGACTGTGGCCGAACACAACGCAGTTCACCTGCTCTCCACGAAAGGCTTTTTCTGCATTGGCAGCCGCAGTTCCGCTGAAATTGTGCCCGTGAATAATACCTATATTACATGCCTCGACCTGAAGGATTCTTTTTAAAGGCAGCAGGCTTTCAAGATATTCGTCATCATTATTTCCAAGTACTGCAAATACGGGAGCTATCTCCTCAAGCTCGTAAATCACATAGTCTCTGCATAAGTCTCCTGCGTGTATTATCATATCAACTCCTGCAAGCTTTTGAAGAAGGGCTTCTGGAAGCCCTTTACCCCTGCGGGGGACATGTGTATCAGCTATTACACCTATTGTTGTCATATCTGTTTCCTTACATAATTTTTTTGTTTGTAATAAACCGGTCTGAACTAATATCATAAATTTCTTACTTGAGTTGGCGTTGTTTCTGTTAAGCTTCTGAATATCTTATTGTAGTTTGAGAGATTTGTAAAGCCACAGTCCTCTGCAATTCGAGCAATGGTGAAGTCTGTCTCACGAAGTAGCTCAATGGACTTTGACACACGTATTTTGTTAATATACTCAATAGGTGTAAAGCCTGTTGACTGCTTAAAAAAGGTGGAGAAATAGTTCGGTGACATGTATGCCAGCTCTGCCAGTGTGTGGAGTGCAATCCTTTGTGAGTAGTTATTGCTGATATAGCTGAACACCTTTTCAAGCTTCTCAAGCTTCTTACTTTTAGATGAAATGCTTTCACTGCTCTTTGTAGAGTCCTGATAATGCCTGATCAGATAAGTAATTATGTGGAGCAGCTTGGCTTTTATCATTAGCTTGTACCCCAATGTTTTATTTACATATTCCTCCTCTATTTCTGAAAGCAATTCAAATATCTTTTTTCCGATTTCGCTTTTACTGTCAATTTTATTATTAAAATTTGAGCTTCTCTCAAAAAAAGGCTCCATGTAATTATAATCAAAATGACTCTCAGAGGACCAAACAAGATGGGGTTCAAACATTACAACCGGCATGACCATATTTACGGGAGGCAGCACCTCCATATAGTGAGGCTCGATATTGTTAATTACAACAATATCCCCCTCGTTCATCTCATAGGTTTTGTTTTCAACATAATAAATACCCCTGCCATTTTTTACAAAGGCTATCTCGAGATAGTTATGCCAGTGGAAGGTATTATTCATGCAATAATAAGGCTCCATATCGGTAAACTTGATGCTGAAGGGAAAATCCGGCGGAAAGGATTTGGGTTTATATACTTTTGAGGCTTCCATAAATCCTCCTGTATAGATTAAAATCGTAAAATAGTATCATAAAACAATAAAAAAATAAGAGAAAAACGTCACTGTTTATATTTATAATATTATTAGTAAACAGTATTTGTAAAGCTTTTATAAGTTATATAATCAGTTTAATAATAAAATAATGGTATCATAAAATAGCAGATGGGTGGAATTTAAGTGATTAGACCGGACTATGAAATAGAAAGACTGCTCCAGTTTGGACAAAAGCATGGATTGCTTGATAAGCTTGATTCAATAATTGCTAGAAATCAGCTGTTGGATCTATTTGGATTGAAGGAACCCTTCCACGGTGAGCTTGGGGATGAGGATATGGATTATCCTACCGAAATCTTAGATAGGCTTGTAGATTACGCCGGTGAGCAAGGGTTATATGATAAAGACATATACGTTAACAGAGAGCTCTTTGATACAAAAATCATGGGCTTACTGATGCCCAGAGAGTCGGAAGTAGTAAAGAGATTTAATGAGCTTGTTGAAAGGGAATCAGTACAGGCGGCAACCGATTACTTTTATAGACTCTGTACAGCCTCAAACTATATAAGAACTTCGCAGATTGCAAAAAACATTATCTGGAGAGCGGAATCAAAATACGGGGAGCTTGAAATAACCATAAATCTTACAAAGCCCGAAAAGGATCCTAAAACTATTGCAATGGAAAGGCTTCAGCCACAAAGTAACTATCCGAAATGTATGCTATGCTTGGAAAATATAGGTTATGCTGGACGAGTAAATTTTCCTGCCAGACAGACCCATAGGATTATTCCGGTAAGTCTGTGCGGTGAACAATGGTATTTGCAGTATTCTCCATATGTGTATTATAATGAGCATTGTATTGTGTTTAGTGAGCAGCATGTTCCTATGACAATATCGAAAGCTACCTTTGAGTACCTTTTGGATTTTGTAAGGCAGTTTCCACATTATCTCTGTGGTTCGAATGCCGACCTGCCCATTGTGGGAGGGTCTATACTCAGCCACAACCATTTCCAGGGCGGAAATTACCTGTTTCCTATGCAAAAGGCACCTGTAATAAAGCACTTCCGGTCTGAGGTATACAAGCAGGTAGATATAGCTGTGGTGAAATGGCCGCTTTCGGTCATACGTGCTGCCAGCAACAGCCTGGAGGAGCTCGTTGAGTTCTCTGACTACGTGCTCAAGGGTTGGAGAGAGTACAGTGACGAAAGTGTAGAGGTGCTGGCTTACACACAAGGTGACAGCGGCCCTGTGCCACATAACACCATTACACCAATAGCAAGAATTAATGAGGCCGGAAAGTACGAGATGGATCTGGTGCTTAGAAATAACAGAACAAGCGAAAAGCATCCCGACGGCATATTCCACCCTCATAAGGAGATACATCATATCAAGAAGGAAAACATAGGACTTATAGAGGTAATGGGCCTAGCAATTCTGCCCGGAAGATTGAAGACAGAGCTGGAAATGGTTAAGGATGTACTGTGGGGAAAAACAAGTATCGCCGAGATTTATGACAGGGAGCATCCGCTGTATAAGCATTTTCAGTGGATTCTGGAGCTTAAAGGCCGTTACAGAAGTGTTATGGAGCCAGAACAGGCTGAAGACATACTGAAACTGGAGATTGGCAAAAAGTTTGAAGCCTGCCTTGAACATGCTGGTGTATTCAAGCAAACAGAGGATGGAATACAAGCCTTTGGCAGGTTTATGAAAGCAATTGGTTTTTCGGAATGTGACATATAGATCAGACATGAATAGCTTGGATTAAGAATAATCAAAAATATGAGGGGCCTTATATAACACTTGAAAACGCGCATCTGCGCAGATGGGGGATTGTATGAGTAAAAACTATGAGGAACTTAAGAAAAAATTTTGTGAAATATATGGTGGTAGTGAAGAGGAACTGAGAATTTTTTCAGGACCCGGAAGAGTTAATCTTATAGGAGAACACATTGACTACTGCGGAGGCTATGTGTTCCCAGCAGCTCTTAGTCTGGATTCAACCGTAATAGCTCGGGTAAACAAGGATAACACTCTGAGATTAGCTGCCACTGACCTTCCTGATAGAGTCGCGGTCAGGCTGGACGAGCTGGAAAGAGCAAAAACCCTGAGATGGGGAAATTATCAGGCCGGTGTGGCATATATGCTTCAGAAGGCCGGTTACAAGCTGGTAGGGGTTGACATGCTCTTTCACGATACCGTACCTTTGGGTTCTGGACTTTCATCCTCGGCGGCTATTGAGCTTGCTACTGCTGTTACTCTTGTGACTCTCGGAAATGAGGCCAATGGGATAACTACACCGATTGATTTGGTCGAAATGGCTGTCCTTGGTCAAAAAACAGAAAATGAGTTCTGTGGAGTGAGCTGTGGAATAATGGATCAATTTACGTCTGCAATGGGTAAAAAGGAGCATGCAATACTTCTGGATTGTGCAACCTTAAAATACCAGTATCTCCCCCTTAAGCTGGACGGATATAAAATAGTCCTGGGAAATACAAAGAAAAAACGCTCCCTTGGCGAATCAAAATATAACGAGAGAGTCAGTGAGTGCGCAGAGGGCTTAAGAATACTTCAGCAGTACATGCCTGAGAAAAAGAATCTCTGTTCCATTACAAGAGAAGAATTTGAGCAGCACAAGGACAAAATTGAGAACGAAATAGTAAGAAAAAGAGTCACTCATGTAATATACGAAAATGACAGAGTATTGAAGGCAGTAGAGGCACTTCAGAATAATGATTTAAAAGAACTAGGCAGACTACTAGTGGAAGCAAATTCCTCCATCAGAGATCTGTATGAGGTTACAGGCAAGGAGCTTGATACAATGACTGCCGAGGCTATGAAGGTTGATGGAGTTATTGGTGCCAGAATGACGGGTGCCGGCTTTGGAGGCTGTACTGTAAACATCGTACCTGAGGATAAGGTTCAGCTCTTTATTGACCAGGTTGGAAGGAATTATCAGCAGCAGACCGGTATAACTCCGGAATTCTATGTAAGTGAGATTGGTGATGGAGCAAGGGAAATTAAGATTTAAATTAGATGTGAAATTCGAAACTGAATCAATATAAAACATTTATGGAGGTGGAGCATGGCGGTATTAGTAACTGGAGGAGCAGGATATATAGGGAGCCATACTGTGGCTGAGTTGTTAGAGGCAAATGAAGAGGTCATAGTTCTTGATAATCTGGAGAAGGGCCATAGGGAGGCAGTTCTTGGAGGCAAGTTCATTCAGGCTGATTTAAGGGATATTGATGATATAAGAAGGGTATTCAAGGAAAATGATATTGATGCTGTAATACATTTTGCAGCTTATATAGAAGTTGGAGAGAGCGTTGCAAATCCTTTGAAATACTACAACAACAATGTTATTGCATCCTTGAACCTCCTAACTACAATGCAGGAAGTCGGAGTCAATAAAATAGTATTTTCTTCAACAGCTGCTACCTATGGAATACCGGAAAATATTCCGATTAAGGAAAGCGACAAAACAGCACCTATAAATCCATACGGTGAAACAAAGCTTACCGTAGAAAAAATATTGAAATGGGCTGATGCTGCTTATGGAATAAAGCATGCGGTACTGCGATATTTCAATGCCTGCGGTGCTCATGTGAGCGGTAAAATAGGAGAAGCTCATTCACCTGAATCACACCTAATACCTATTATCCTTCAGGTGGCTCAGGGGAAGAGAGAGGAAATTAAGCTATTTGGAAATGATTATAATACCCCTGATGGAACCTGTGTCAGAGACTATATTCATGTATCTGATTTGGCTCAGGCACATATGCTGGCACTACAGAATCTAAGAAAGGGTGCAGATAGCGATACCTTCAACCTGGGGAATGGAAGAGGCTTCTCAAACAGAGAGGTGGTGGAGGTTGCCCGAGAAGTTACCGGTAAAACCATTAAGGCAACAGATGCTCCAAGAAGACCGGGAGATCCCGATACTCTTGTAGCGTCCTCAGAAAAGGCAGTTAAAATTTTGGGCTGGAAACCAAAATACAATGACTTGAACAAGATTATTGAAACTGCTTGGAACTGGCATTCCTCTCATCCAAATGGTTATGAGGAGTAAGCTCAAATACATTGATGAGTGTTGGTATGACTTTCTTGAATACTGCGAAGGTGTACAGGAGGGTATTCATCTGGTGAGAGCAACAAGAAAAAGCACCACTTGATGAATATAGAAAGCTGGTTATTGAGGAATTCGATTTCTTAGTTAGCAGCTTGAATAGTGGGAGATTATCGGAACTGGAGAAAATTGATTTTTCAGTAAGCCGAGAAGAATTATTAAAAGGGGATACTGTACTCCCACTGCTACCTGGACTTATATTGTTAATACTAATGTCAAGGTAAAGAGGTTTTCATTATTTGGTGGTGAATAGGTTATGAAAAATAGATTATTTTTTAATAGAGGTTGATATGCCAGAGTTGTTAAAAAACAAGCCCCAAATGCTGCTGGAGGCGCAGAAGGCTCGGTTTAAACCGGGCCTTGCTATTCAGGTGCTGATTTTTATTGCAGTATTCATTGTTTCTCAAATTGCTGCAGGACTATTTTTATTAATAGGAACAATGGTTCAGCTTGCTACTGGTATTGGCGTAAGAGGGGATGATTTAACAATCCCTATGGATAGTCAGCAGCTTACAAGCAATGATTTAATGAACATCATGGTGCTTTTTTGTACGGCAATTGCTGCTTTGATCCCGATTATTTATTGTAGATTTATTGAAAGGCGTAGTCTGTTTTCAATGGGCTTTGTAAGAAAAAAAGCTGCTTCAAATTATGCAATGGGATTGTTGATCGGTGGTATGATGTATGGGTCGGCGATGCTTCTTTGCTGGGTTACCGGTGCTTTGAAGTTCAATGGTGTAGTTTTGGGAAACAGCTTGGGTATTGTTATTTTATTCTTTTTTGGTTTTCTCTTTCAGGGCATTAGTGAGGAGATTACATTGAGAGGATATTTTATGATTTCGGTTTCCGTAAAAAAATCGGTTATGACTGCTGTTTTGACAAATTCTATCCTGTTTTCCCTACTTCATATTTTAAATAGCGGGATCTCTGTACTACCTCTTTTGAACCTTACATTGTTTGGGGTATTTGCCTCGGTGTATATGCTCAGAACAGAGAATATTTGGGGGATAGGAGCAATTCATTCCATGTGGAATTTCGTCCAGGGAAACATTTTTGGTATTCCTGTAAGTGGTATGGAGTTAAGGTTTAGTGTCCTGTCCTTTAGTCAGGAAGGCAGCTCTCTGATTAACGGAGGCAGCTTTGGCCTGGAGGGCGGATTAGCTGTAACCGTTGTTCTAGTAGCATCAATAGCTTTAACAGTATTTCTGAAAAGAGAACAAGAGCTAAAGACCAAACCTCAGTAAATCACCAATTTTACACTATTTATAGATGCAATTTAAACAAGGCATAGTCCTATCAGCAGGACCCCTCAAGATGACTAGTGAGGCTCTTTCCGGTAAGGCTTTTTTTATACTCCGAAGGCGTTATACCGTAGGATTGGAGAAAGGCTCTGTTAAAGGTTCGGTAGTTTCCGAAGCCCGACATGAAGGCAATATCGGTTAAATCCAGCTTACCGCTTGAAATAAGCTGTGCTGCATGGCGTGATCTTAAAGCATTTATATAGCTGTTATAGCCACACCCAAGGTATGAGTTGAAAAACTTTGACAGGTAGTCCTTATTGTAGCCAAAATGTCTGGCAAGGGTTTCGATAGAGAGTGAATTAAGATAGTTCTGCTGAAGGTACACAAGTATTTTTCTGGCTAGGTCGGTACTGCTTAGGGAGGACTTGTCAATTAGCTCGACGCAGCCACACAGCAGACCTAGAATGTAATAAGCTGCGCCCTTGCTGACAAGCTCACTAGCAGACTCCTCCAGCTTCAAAAGCTTATCCATAATACAAAAAATATCTGCCGTACTGCTGCAGCGATCTACGAAGGTACTGGAAAAAACCTTTGAGCGAAGGGCAGCAACATAACTATTAACAAGCTCCACAGGTATGATCATAACTATGGTATCTGAGTTTTCAACATTCTGATAGGAGTGAATATCATAGCTGTTAGCAATTGACATACACCCTTCTGTAAGCATTTTAATCTGACCGTTTATGTTAACATTTATTTTCCCGCTGACAACGTATACCAATTCAATATTAGAATGAAAATGAGGTTCACAGTAATTGTTAATTGTCCTAAATATATGAATCTTTTTATCCCATTCCCTGGAAAGCTCAAAATATGCGCTCATACAAACCTCGGAAGTTTTTTGTTCACATCAGTTTTTGTCTTAAATATCTGGATTATTTACTTTCGATATTAACAAAATGACGTTATCATTGTCAATATAACCACCTTAATTACAGATTAGGTTTTAATAAACTTATGAACTTTAAGGGGGGAGACAGCGTGAAAAGCGCGAAGCAGAGTTTAATGCAAACATCGATGTTCTTCGCACAGTGAAAAGCGCGAAGCAGAGTTAAGGCAAACATCGATGTTCTTCGCACAGTCACTAAGTGACTTTTCAATACTATATGTGTACGCGCTATGCGCGTAGATGGGGGATAATATGTCTAGATTAAAAGCAGGGATTATTGGTTGTGGTGGTATCGCAAACGGAAAACAAATGCCTGGCATTAAGCAGACAGGCATGGTGGATATGATTGCTTTTTGCGATATTGTATTACAAAAGGCAGAGAAAGCAGCCACGGAGTATGGTACAGCAGACGCTAAGGTGTTCTCCGATTACAAAGAATTACTTAAGGACGATAGTATTGACATAGTTTATGTATGTACTCCAAATCGTTCCCATAGCGAAATAACAGTAGCAGCTTTGAACGCTGGAAAGCATGTAATGTGTGAAAAGCCAATGGCAATAAATTCCGCAGAGGCTAAGAAAATGGTAGAGGCTGCTAAAAGCAACAATAAGGTTCTTACTATAGGTTATCAAAACCGTTTCCGCCCCGATTCGATATATCTTAAGGAAGAATGTAAAAATGGGGTTCTCGGTGAAATATACATGGCAAAGGCAAGAGCTATCCGACGTAGAGCAGTTCCAACCTGGGGAGTTTTCCTTAATGAATATGAACAGGGTGGAGGCCCCCTCATTGACATAGGAACCCATGCTCTGGATCTTACCTTGTGGATGATGGACAATTATAAGCCTAAATACGCCGTTGGAACTACATATCATAAGCTCAACAACCAGAAGAATACCGGAAATGCATGGGGAGACTGGAATTGTGAGGAATTTACAGTTGAGGATAGTGCCTTTGGCTTTGTTGTAATGGAGAACGGTGCAACTATAATACTTGAGTCCAGTTGGGCTCTTAATTCTCTGGAAAACCTTGAGGCTGCCACAATCCTTTGTGGAACAGAGGCCGGAGCCGATATGCTGGACGGTCTAAGGATTAATGGAGTAAAAAATGGCAATCAGTTTGTGACAAAGCCTGATTTTAATTCGGGAGGAGTTGCCTTCTATGAAGGAGGAGTTCAAAAACCTGAAGTCCTTGAACAGCTTGCATTTATAAATGCCATAGTGGGTAAGTCTGAGCTTGTGGTAACAGCAGAGCAGGCGCTGGTGGTCACCCAGATACTTGAAGGCATATATGAATCAGCAAAGACTGGAAAACCGGTATACTTTAATGAATAGAAAAGCACTCGGGCTAAGTCGAAAAAACAATTATAAAAGTGGTAAATGCTGATTAATAATATCATAATTTGGCTAAGCCGGAATTATAAATAGTTTACCCTATATCACTTGATGTGAGTTTATATGTAAATCGGAGGATTATATGAGTATAAAGGCTGCAATTATTGGATTTGGAGGTATGGGCTCCTTCCATGCACAACAGATAAAACAGATTAATTCTATTGAAGTGGTAGGTGTGTACGATATTAATCCCCAACGTGTCCAGGCCGGTGTGGAGCTTGGGTATAAGGGTTATAAATCACTGGAGGAGTGTCTTGCCGACAGTACTGAGCTTGTTATTATTGCTACCCCAAACAATTTTCACAGGGATATATCCATTGAAGCTCTCAAAGCAGGAAAGCATGTTATATGTGAAAAGCCTGTTATGATGAATGCAGAGGAGTTGGAAGAGGTTCTTCAGGTTTCAAAGGAGACAAAGAGAATATTCACTGTTCATCAGAACAGGCGCTGGGACAAGGATTACAGGATTGTCAAGGAAGCCCTTGATAAGAAATTGATCGGGACTCCCTTCTATATAGAGTCCCGTGTACAGGGCTCCAGAGGGGTTCCCGGTGATTGGCGATGTGTAAGGGAGGCCGGTGGTGGAATGCTTCTGGACTGGGGAGTACATCTGCTGGATCAATTGCTCTGGATGGTAGACAGTCCTGTAACTGAGATTTATGCCCATCTCCTGAGTGTGAAATTTAAGGATGTTGATGATAACCTGAAGGTAATGCTTAAGTTTCAAAATGGCTTAAGTGCATTAATTGAGGTTGATACCTATACCTTTATACCTCTGCCCAGATGGCACATAAGCACAGACGCGGGAACACTTGTGATTAATGACTGGGACTGCAACGGCAAAATCCTCAAGGCCAATATGGTTGAATTCAAGTGGGAGGAAGGTATAGTGTACACAAGTGCCGGACCCACAAAAACCATGGCACCAAGGCCGGTAGAAACAATTGAAGAGCTTCCGCTGCCGATAGTGGAGCCTGACTGTAAGGATTACTATGATAATGTAGCCAAGGCTATAAGAGGAGAAGAAAAGCTTATTGTGACTCCTGCTCAGGCAATGCGGGTAATGAGGGTAATTGATGCCATTTTCAAATCTGCTGAAAACGGAGAATGTATAAAAGGAGCTGATATTTATGAAGCCTGATATTGGACTGCAGTTGTACTCACTAAGAGATAAATGCTCGGAGAACTTTGAGAAGGTTCTTAAGGAAGTATCTGAAGCCGGCTATGACGGAGTTGAATTTTATTCCTTCTTCGATATAAATGCCGGGGATATGAAGAGATTACTCGGAAAATATGACTTGAAGGCCATGGGTACTCACACAAATACTGATGTTCTCGATAATGATCTTGACGGATTGATTGAATACTGTAATACAATAGGAATTGACATGGTCGGTTTGGGTTGGTATGATTCACCGGACATTGACGGTTGGCTTCGCCTCTGCGAAAAGGCAGAAAAATGGGGAAACACAATGCGCAGAAACGGAATAAGCTTTATGTATCATAATCACAGTCATGAATTTATTCCAAAGTTTAATGGTGAGATGGCAGAGGATATTATTCTTAAAAATACTTCGCCTGAGAATGTTTCTCTTGAACTTGACTGCTACTGGGTAGCATATGCAGGACTAACTCCTGAGAAGTATTTATTAGATAACCTGTCTCGGGTTAAAACCATTCACATTAAGGATATGTCAACAGAGCAGGATAAAAGGATGACGGAGGTAGGAACAGGTATTATTAACTGCAGCAGCCTGTATGCCATTGCTGAACAGGCCGGTTTTAAATGGGTTGCAGTTGAGCAGGATAATATTTATATTGATCCTTTTGAAAGCATAAGGATATCAATCAGAAACCTACGCTAATTAAAAGACTACCTTATTTAATTATAATTCCCAATAACTTAGACAAGCCCAGAGCCTGAAATTCATTAACGATAGCTCCTTTCAGCTCTGGGCCTTTCAATAAGAGACCCTCCAGGTCACAGGTGGTAAAGTCCACACCCTTAAGTGCTGTGTCGGCAAACTCCACAGAAGTAAGATTACATTCTGAAAACTACCAATAAATTTTCAGGTAATTCAGGCTTTTTTATTTTCATAACTAACTCCTTGTACAAACTTTATCGAAAAACAAGAGGTTTGTTTTCTTAATATTATCACATAGCCGAGGGATACAATAGTAGTGTTAATTTACTAATAAAGCTATTGAAATAACCGACAAAAAGAGGTAAAATTACTTTGGCTATTTATTTACTATTAAATGCCACAATATTCGGATAATTAAGTTTTAAACAAAGAATCATTAAAAGTGAATTATAATGAAGGAATCATCAAAGTAGTAAGCTATTACCATGATGTAATGATTCTAAACAACCATTCCTACAGAATGGATGTTGGGAAATTTGGATAACATACATTGTATGACATAAGCGGATTTTCCTAAAATTAAGACTCGGTTAAATATTATATAGGAGAGTGAACATATGAGTATGATGAACAAAAAGACCATCGAAGACATCGATGTGTCCGGTAAAAGGGTTATTGTAAGAGTTGACTTTAATGTGCCATTGGATGCAGACAGAAATATTACTGATGATAAGAGAATAGTTGGTGCATTACCTACCATCAAATATCTTGTTGAGAAGGGTGCAAAGACAATCTTGGTTTCTCACCTTGGCAGACCAAAGGAAGGTTTCGAAGAAAAGTATAGCATGAAGCCTACTGCTGCTAGATTAGGGGAGCTTCTAGGTAAAGAGGTAATAATGGCTAAGGACGTTATTGGAGAAGATGCAAAAGCAAAAGCTGCTTCCTTAAAAGACGGCGAAGTCCTTATGCTTGAGAATGTAAGATTCCATAAAGAAGAAACAAAGAATGATCCTGCATTTGTAAAAGAGCTTTCTAGTCTTGCTGAAATATTTGTAAATGATGCATTTGGTACTGCACACAGAGCCCACGCTTCAACTGCAGGTCTTGCTGATTATCTCCCGGCTGTTTCCGGATATTTGATCAAAAAAGAAATTGAATTTATGGGTAAGGCTCTTGCAAACCCAGCCAGACCTTTTGTAGCTATATTGGGTGGCGCAAAGGTATCTGATAAAATAGCTGTTATTGAAAACCTGATTGATAAGGTGGATACTCTTATAATAGGTGGAGGTATGGCTTACACCTTTTTAAAGGCAAAGGGCTATCACATCGGTGAATCAATCTGCGAGGATGACAAGATTGAGCTTGCAAAGACCCTTATGGCAAAAGCCGAGGCAAAGGGAGTTAATCTGATGCTTCCAATAGGCAGCATGGTTGCTCAGGAGTTCAAGAATGATACGGAAATCAAGTATGTTCCTTCAGATGCTATGCCTGACGGTTGGATGGGTATGGACATCGGATCACTTACAATAGAGAAGTTCTCCAAGGAAATAAGAAAAGCCAAGACTGTTATATGGAACGGACCTATGGGAGTATTTGAATTCCCTAACTTCGCTACAGGAACAAAGGAAATTGCCAAAGCAGTTGCTGAATCAGGTGCACTCTCAATAGTTGGCGGTGGTGATTCTGCTGCAGCAGTTGAACAGCTGGGCTTTGCAGATAAGATAACTCACATCTCTACAGGTGGCGGAGCTTCCCTTGAGTTTCTTGAAGGAAAGGTACTCCCTGGCATAGCTGTTCTCTTGAATAAAAATCCAAGAAAGACAATAGCTGCCGGTAACTGGAAGATGAATAAAACTCCAAAGGAAGCAGTAGCTTTTGTTAATGAATTAAAAGCAAGTGTTGCTGATGCTGCTAACGAGGTTGTTGTAGGAGTACCTTTTGTATGCCTGCCCGGTGTTATTGACGCTGTTAAGGGTACAAATATAAAGGTTGCTGCCCAGAACATGCATTGGGAAGAGAAGGGTGCTTTCACAGGTGAAGTTTCCGGTCCTATGCTGGCTGACCTTGGAGTTGATTATGTTATAATCGGTCACTCCGAAAGAAGAGAATATTTTGGTGAAACAAACGAAATGATCAACAAGAAAGCACATGCCATATTTAATTACGGCATGACCCCAATCATTTGCTGTGGTGAAACACTTACCCAGAGAGAACAGGGAGTTACTGCTGATCATGTAAGATATCAGATTAAGGTTGCTTTACTTGGGTTGACTCCTGAACAGGTTAAAAAGACTGTTATAGCTTATGAGCCGATTTGGGCTATAGGAACTGGTAAAACAGCAACAAATGAGCAGGCTAACGAAGTGTGCGCAATTATCAGAGAGTTGGTTTTGGAACTCTATGGTGAGGAAGTTGCTGAACATGTTAGAATTCAATACGGCGGAAGTGTTAATGCAAAAAATGCAGCTGAGCTGTTCGCTATGTCAGATATTGATGGTGGACTTGTTGGCGGAGCAAGCTTGAAGGTTGACGAGTTTACTGTAATAGCAAATGCATAGTAGTAAAGTGCCTTCAGCTACTTTGGAACAAACACATTTTGCTATGTACAAAGGAATCAGATTTAGTGTATTATGAATATGTATTTGACCCTCCGGTAGGTGCTGGGGGGTCAAATTGTAATATGGATACATTAATGTTAAATTTGCTTATTATAAGTGTTAGACTAAAAAATAGCTGTGACAGGTGATATATCTAACGACTTTAATTATAAGTAGCCGTTTAGTTAAATAAGGGAGATGATTATATGGAAAAGAAATTAATAACACTTGCAATCCTTGATGGGTTTGGCAACAATCCTAAAATAGAAGGAAATGCAATTGCTGCGGCAAACAAACCAAACCTGGATAAATACCTTTCAACTTACCCCAACACAGTAGTTCACACCAGTGGAATGGAAGTAGGACTACCGGAAGGTCAGATGGGAAACTCTGAGGTTGGTCATACAAATATTGGCGCGGGAAGAATAGTTTACCAGGAACTTACCAGAATAACAAAATCAATAAAAGACGGAGATTTCTTCGATAAGGAAGAATTCCTGATGGCTGCCGATAACTGCAGAAAAAACAAATCAAAGCTACATTTGTTCGGACTGTTGTCAGATGGCGGAGTACACAGTCACAATACCCATTTATACGGTCTCCTTGAGTTCGCCAAAAAAAATGGTCTTAAGGACGTATTTATTCACTGCTTCTTTGACGGCAGGGATGTTCCGCCTGACAGCTCAAAGCAGTATACAGAAGAGCTTGAAGCCAAAATAAAAGAGATAGGCGTAGGAAAGATAGCCTCAGTTATGGGAAGATATTACTCAATGGACAGAGACAACCGTTGGGATAGAGTCCAGCAGGCTTATGATGTTATGGTTCTGGGAAAAGGACTAACAGCTAATTCTGCAGTAGAAGCAGTTGAAAGCTCCTTTGCAAAGAAGGAGTACGATGAGTTTGTAAAGCCAACAGCTATCCTTGAAAATGGTAAGCCTGTGGCAACTATTGGTGCTAATGATTCGGTAATATTCTTTAATTTCAGACCCGATAGAGCAAGAGAGATCACAAGAACCTTTGTAGATCCGGATTTCAAAGGCTTTGAAAGAGCTAATGGCTTCTTCCCCCTCTATTTCGTATGCATGACCCAGTATGATAAGACCATGCCGAATGTATCTGTTGCCTTTAAGCCTCAGACACTTAATAACACTTTCGGTGAATATATCAGCAAGCTGGGTTACAGACAGCTCAGAATTGCAGAAACTGAAAAGTATGCTCATGTTACCTTCTTCTTTAATGGTGGTGTTGAAACTCAGTATGAAGGTGAGGATAGAGCGTTAATTCCGTCACCAAAGGTTGCAACTTATGATATGAAGCCTGAAATGAGCGCTTATGAAGTTGCTGAGGAATGTGTTAGCAGAATTAACTCCAAACAGTACGATGTAATAATACTGAACTTTGCAAACTGTGACATGGTTGGACATACCGGGGATTTCAATGCGGCAAAAGCAGCAGTTGAAGCAGTTGACACTTGTCTTGGAAGGGTTGTAGATGCTGTTACTGCACAGAATGGCATAGTACTTATTACGGCCGACCATGGAAATGCTGAACAGATGCTGGATTACGAGAATGGTGGTGCCTTTACTGCCCATACCACCTACGATGTTCCCTTAATCGGCATTGGACTAGGGAATGCAGCTCTAAAGGAAGGCAAACTTGCAGATTTAACTCCAACTATACTTGATATAATGGGAGTGGAAAAGCCAGCTGAGATGACAGGGGAGTCTTTGCTTGTTAGATAAGTTACTGATTATGATTGTGGGGCTGTCGCGACAGCCCCATAGTTTATAGTTCCAAATACTACTCTGGGGACTCTTTTTTTTTAGGAGAAGGGCTCAATTTTTATTCTGCTGCTTTTTCTTTACAATCACCCCGCCTCCTTTTTTGTAAAAATTCGGAACGAGCATCATCAGCTGTGCAAGTCAGCTTTCCTCTGGCTTTTTTCTACACCCCTAAGTGCTTTCGCTTAATCCTAATC
>JAEZIV010000156.1 GCA_023436515.1 Bacillota bacterium | reverse complement strand
ACCATATACCATGTTAATTGCGGCAACTTCACTTTCGGCCTGAACAAAAGTACCCTCTATTTCAGGCATTTTCTTAGCCATGTAATGAGCAATTTCTGTTTGCGGTGTTATGGGATATCCGAAATAGTGCCTACAGCCTGCTCTAACCGCTGCTTCTGCAATTACCTCGTTCCCCTTCATTAATAATTTTTCAGACATAACTTATCCTCCTAATAATATCTCAATACCTTAAAAGCTGCTCATATATTTATTTAGCACGAAGCACTAAGTACATAGCCTTAAAATTCAAGGCAGCTTTTATTCGCAGGGATCAAATTAAATAAAACAAACTGTCCCGGCACTATTTTTCAACCTCAATAACGCAATCAGGACAAATTGTTGCACAGAAAGCACAGCCGATACATTTTTCCATTTCGTCTACACCTGCAGGATGAAATCCCTTCTGATTCAATTTATCGGATTTCATTATGACAATTTTCTTAGGACATACTGTTACGCAAAGCTTACAGCCCTTGCATCTTTCCTCATGAAAAATAACTTTAGCCATTATTAAAACCTCACTTGTATTTTATTATCCAGCATCTACTAAGTAAATGCTTATTCTACGAGCGTAAAAGCTCATTTTGCATGCGTAAAAGAGAGTTTTACGCTGGTAAAGCTTGAGAACACTATATAAACTACTGTTAATTATAAAGCTCTTTGAAGTTATTTGCAAGTTAAGCATTACCAAAAAAATAACTTAACTATATAATGACTTTTGCATGTTAGCGTTTGCAAAATTGCAATAAATCAAAAAATACAGTCTTACTCAGTTGATTAATTTCTACTATATAATAGCTCTCTTCATTCTTCAGGTTGTCCTTCAGTGCCATGGAGCTGAATATATTAAAAAGACAGGATTTATACTCCTTTGCAAGACAGGTATATTCTTTATTTTCCCAAATACACTTGTGACAATAAAAATCAATATAATTGCTAAGAAAATATATAATACTGTTATCGAATTCCTCTTTCAACTAACCTCTATTCCAAGGCAGATGTATCTGCTTTCTTAAGGGCAGCAACTCCGAATTGCTTAATTGGCTACTGTCAAGCTGCTCTAAAACATCCTCCAAGCCGGCTGTAATGCCTATTGGCAAGCCAAGCATTTCTGATACCTCTGCTATTATTCTATTTCCTTCAAGAATTATCTCAGCAGTAGTTTCGTCAAGGAGATTGCTATTGTTTACCAGCTTTGTAACCTTGATATTTGCACTTTCCTCTATTACCTTTATCATTTCTATTATCTTTTCAGGAGAGGACGTCATTTCTCGTCTAGTGTTGATAACAAAGTACATTTCATAGTCGTCCTCAAGAATCTCTTCCTTGAAACGGGATACTGCCTTAGCCCCCAGATCATCACCGCCAACATCCAGCACTGCCTTATACTCCTTCTTTTGAAAGAGTGAGTAAATCTCAGAGGGTAATGCCGGAACATCAACATTGGTATTGGCATACATGGGTAAGATAACCCATATATTGTTTTTTTCCAGCTCTTCCTTAGCGTCCGCGGTTCTGAAATAAGGATTTACTATATCAAAATCGACTATTGCAGTCTTATTGTTGGCTTGGGCCATTTTTAAAGCATAATTCACGGCAACTTCAGTTTTACCGCTTCCAAAGTGCCCAATAAAAATGTTTAATCTCTTCTCAAACATCCATATCTCCAATCTATAACATATAATGACGGCTTAATATTATAAGGCATAAGACCCAATACAACTAAGCCTTTTTATCCCAGCTAATAATATCCTTTATTACTTCTCCGGCTATAATTAGTCCCATAACGGAAGGTACAAAGGGAAGGCTTCCAGGGATCTGATGCTTTACGGTACATTTTCTGGTTGAGCCCTTGGGGCAAATACAACCGGCACTGCAACTGGAGGTTTCAGTCTCTACCGGCTTTTTGGGTTCTTCCTTGGAATATACAACCTTCAGCTTTTTTACACCCCTTAATCTCAGTTCCTTTCGAACCACTTTTGCAAGGGGGTCAACAGAGGTTTTATATATATCTGCCACCTCAAACCTGGTGGGGTCTAGCTTGTTTCCTGCTCCCATAGCACTTATAATTGGAATTCCAAGCTCATTGGCTCTCACAACAAGATCTATTTTGGCTGTGACGGTATCTATTGCATCAACAATATAGTCACAGGTCGTATCAAGTATTTCCTCAGCCACATCGGGCATATAAAACTTCTGGATTATTGTAACCTCACACTTGGGGTTAATATCAAGGACTCTGTCTCTCATGGCCTCAACCTTTGGCTTGCCCACTGTTTTACGAGTTGCATGGAGCTGCCTGTTCAGATTTGTCAGACAAACACAATCATCATCAATGAGAACTATTTTACCCAAGCCACACCTGACTAATGCTTCAACTGTGTATGAGCCTACGCCTCCCACGCCAAACACTGCCACCTTACTGTTTTGCAGCTTGTCCAGTCCGTCCTTTCCTATAATTAATTCATTTCTTGAAAATTCATTCAGCATATGTTTACTCCGTTTATTTATTATTAATTAAATATATTTTTATTGAAGTTAATACTACTAAAGAATACAATAATTAGCTTATTTACACAAGATAGACCACAAAAAATTGATTATAAGTCTTTGCATAAAAACCTACTCGGTAACTTCGCCAGTTTCTAGATTAAGCAAAAGGGTTTTTATTATCGGAGCTTCTCTTCCGTCCTTTGAGATAATACCCCTGTTAATCTCACAGGTATTGTTACTTCCCCATCTGCTCAAATAATAGCTATATAAATAATAGTAGTTAAAATCGTAAGCAGGGTTCATTTCCAATTTAAAGACTTCACGGGTACTGTTAAATATTTCGCAATTGTTATTACATTTGAAAATGACGACAGAATTTGCTTTGTTCTCGTCAGCATACTTAATTTGGTTCACACAGGAGAAGGCATAATAGCTTTCATCTGGAGATAAGGAAAAATCCTTCAGATAACCTGCTTGAGAGTAGATTTTCTCGACGCGGGAGCTTTTAAGGTCATAGGAATAAATAGCAGAATGAGTGTAGCCCTTATCTGTTTTGCTTTGGAATGGTATATATAGCCTACTCATTTTGCTGTTCAGTAATAGGCTTTTAACTTCAACAGAATTATTTCGATTATTGTTTTTGGATACTATTCTTCTGATTTCATGAATCTTTGAAGCATTAATAACCCTTTTGACCTGTTTCCCATTAAGTCTATAGGAGAGTTTTAGCACAAAAAGGCCTTGCTCCTTATCTGTGAGGGCAGCGTGTACAGCAATAGAAGGACTATTATTTAATACTAAAAGCTCAATGTCCGGTATAGGAGCTAGATTTATTTCATGAGCTGCATTTATTTCCTTATCATTTCCATACAAACCGTTACTTATCATTCCGGAGTAAGAGGTACTTATGTGTGAAGTTTTTTCAGGCTTGCTGAATAAAATCGTTCCGCTGATTATTAATGAAACAGAAACTACATATAAAATTGATAAACATTGTTTTTTCATGAATGCCTCCAATAAAAAAATATATATTGTATTTTATACAAATTTTCCTAATGTATTTACAATAATATTTAAACCTTTTATTGAAGGCATTCTTAAGGTGTTAGGTTATAAAAGCGTCTATTAACAGTATAAATACTCCTGTAAGCAAAATAGTAAACCCGTTGAACCCGGTTAATAAGAAGCTTCCCTTCTTATCTTCCTCTCCACTTAATTGACGTATAGCCTCAGTGACCTCAAAACTGACTACTCTGCTCTGGTGTCTGGCTATTAAAAAAACTATTCCTACTAAAACTAATACCAGACCTATCAAAAATACTGTCTCCTTGATATTAAAAATAACATTTGTCGAAATCAGATATACTATGAGGCAAATAAGTCCAGCCATAATCAAGCTGTAAATCAGAGTAAGAAAACCAGCATGCTTTAGTTTACCCAAGTACCCACCCTCTTTCTATACTAGGTGAAACAGTTTTTTCGCATTTATATTAAATATATGCCTTTTCTGTTCTATTGTCAGTTTTAAATTCATGACTCTTTTTAAATCATGAAGCTGGCTGCCCCAAGGAAAGTCCGAGCCGAAAATTACTTTTTCTGCTCCGATTTCATCTATTATGGATACAACCTCATCATCATCAAGCCAGCTTGGCTCGTTGACCTCCATTATTTCAGGGTAACCTGTAATGACTATTGATGTATCAAGATAAACATTCCTGTACCTTTTGGATACCTCTAAACAGCGCTGCACATTTCCATCAGCCATATGGGCAAGAATGATTGGCAGCTCTGAATATTTTTCAATTATTGGCAGTATACACTCAAAGTCAGAATATTCATTTAATCGTGCATTTGAGACACGACCGCAATGGATTAATATTGTAAACTGCTTTTCACAGCAAGCTCTATACAAATCCTCAAGCCTTGGGTCTCTTACGTCAAAGCCCTGAGCCATCGGGTGAAGCTTGATACCCTTTGCTCCTGCTTCTATATAATTTTCAAGATGCTCCGATAAAACTCCTTCCATTTCCGGATGAAAGCTAACCAAGGGTACTAATTTCCCGCCAGATTTCCTTCCTGTTTCCAAAGTCCACTCATTATTCTGATGTATAATTTTAGGCGGAGCAAAATTAGCCATTACTGTTCGATCAATACCGCCTGTTTCCATATTCTTTAAAACACTAGCTATAGTCCCGTTTCCCGGGTTTGCAAACTCTATATCATACAGCTTGTTGAACGATGCAATTATTCTTTGCGCAACATCATTACTGGCAAAGGTATGTACATGACTATCTATAATCTCTATACCGTTAATCATTTTATCCTCTATGCAGCTAATACTTAATTTTATTCATTAGTAATTTAAATATATCTCATGTATACAACAAAATCAATATAAATGAAGTACATTGTATACAGAAGTATTGTAAGGTGCTCTTATTAAATAATGCAAACTCCGGGCATATTATCCGGAAATATTGTTATAATAACTTAGAATTACAAACAAATAAAGAGGAGGAACAAACCAATGAAAGCATCTGTAAATCAAGATGGCTGTATCAGCTGTGAGCTATGCGTATCTATTTGTCCTGCAGTTTTCAGTATGAATGATGAC
This sequence comes from Bacillota bacterium, assembly GCA_023436515.1. GTDB lineage: Bacteria > Bacillota > Clostridia > Acetivibrionales > DSM-1351 > Ruminiclostridium. Next base: position 8,210 of record JAEZIV010000156.1, on the reverse strand, counting down.
AATAAGGCGGAAGCCATCGAAGAGGATATTCCTGAGGAGTTTGAGCAGGATGCCGAGGATGCCAGAGACGGCTGCCCGGTTAGTGTGATAGATCTGGATGAGTAGCCCAAGTTAATTTTACACTCAATTGTAAAAAAAAAGAGCTGTGAAGTGTGGCTTTATCAGCGGCACTTCATAACTCCTGTATATATGATTGAACCCTCGAATATTAGTATCAACCTTTTTATTTATCTATTCCGGTCTGACCCCGTTATTTAGCCAGTCGACAAATTGGCTCTCGGTTATTATGCTTATACCAAGCTCCTTCGCCTTTTTGTTCTTTGATGAGCCTGATAGGTTATCGTTGTTAATAAGATAATTGGTTTTTGAGGTCACAGAGCCTGTTACCTTACCACCCTTTGCCTCTATTATATCCTTTAATTCATCTCTATTCTTAAATTGCTCCACAGACCCTGTTATGACGAAAACAATATTCTCAAAGGTCTGTTCCTCCCCTGCAGTCCCCATTGCTTCAAATTCAAGCTCTTTTAGCAAATCTTCGACTATGATTTTATTCTTGTCATCTGCAAAGAACCTTACATAAGCCTCAGCCATAACATCTCCAATACCACCAATTTCAATAAGATCAGAGAACTGCGCCGCCTGTATGGTATTCCAGTCATACTTGAAGTTTCTGCAGAGCAGCTTGGCATTTGACAGGCCTACATTGGGAATTCCCAGACTGTATAACAGCCTTACAACAGTAGTTTTCCTGGCTTTATTTACTGAAGCAGTAAGCCTGTTGAAGGATTTTTCACCGAAGCCCTCCATTTCAACTATTTCCTGCTTATATCTATCAATATGGAATATATCCGCCAGTTCCTTAATCAGCCCCTTCGCAATCAGCTTTTCTATGGTTGCCTCGGAAAGACCTTCAATATTCATAGCATCTCTGCTTACAAAGTGTGTAAATGACTTTATCTGCTTTGCCAGGCAATCGTCATTAATACAGTAAAGGAACTTTACCCCATTCTCCTGCTTTAGCTGAGTAGCCCCCTGACATACGGGGCAATGCTCAGGAATATCAATCCTTCCGCTTCTTGTAAAGTTTTCTGAGATCTGAGGTATTATCATGTTTGCATTATATACCCCGATGGTATCTCCTATTCCCAATTCTAGCCCTTCCATAATGCTTATGTTATGGATACTTGCCCTGCTGACGGTAGTACCCTCCAGCTCCACAGGTTCAAATATTGCAATAGGATTTATGAGTCCTGTCCTTGAAGCACTCCATTCAATCTCAAGGAGCTTGGTATCCTTGATTTCATCACGCCATTTATAAGCAATAGAATCTCTGGGAAATTTTGAGGTTGCTCCAAGAGCTTCACCGTAGGCAATATTGTCAAATGAAAGCACCAATCCGTCGGAAGGAAAATCATTGCTATCAATACGTTCAGAAAACCATTTCACTGTATCCTCAATGTTATCTGCAGTTACCGCCCTGGATTCCACCACCTCAAAGCCCTGCTCCTTAAGCCATTTCATCTGGGCTAATCTTGAGTTGTTGTAATCGGCATAATCTGCTCTTACCAAAGAAAAGGCGAAGAAATTGACATGTCTTTCAGCAGTTATTGCGTTATTTAACTGGCGTACCGAGCCACTGCACAGATTTCTGGGATTTTTATATTTTGCATCCACGTCATCTATCTCATTATTTATTCTGATGAAGTCTGAATAGGTAATTATAGCTTCACCCCGTAATACTAAGGTGTCCTTGTAGGCAATATTGACGGGAAGATTCTTAAACACCTTTGCATTGTTTGTTATAACTTCACCTATTTCACCACTGCCTCTTGTTACAGCCTTTACAAGGTTTCCCCCCTCATAAGTCAAAACTATGGTTAAGCCATCTAGCTTCCAGGATAGTACCCCTGTTTGCTTACCCAGCCAGTCCTTTAGAGCTGAAACCTCCTTGGTTTTGTCCAAAGAAAGCAAGGGCTTTTCATGGCGTTCCTTAGGCAGGCTGGATAATACCTCATAGCCTACATTAATGGTCGGGCTGTTGGATAAAACCACTCCGGTTTCCTTTTCCAGCTCAACCAGCTCATCATAAAGTCTGTCATATTCTATGTTTGGCATTATCTCTCTGTCTTCCTGATAATATGCCTTTGCTGCACGATTCAGAATATCAATTTTATCCTTCATTACTTGAAGCTTTTTCTCCATTTATGTTCTCCTTAATAAATATTCAAACTAATATCTTCTGGGTGACCTTCCTGATCTGCTTTTCTTCCTAAACAAGCAGTAATAAACTGCCAGCAGAGCAGCTACAAGCCATGCAAGCCCCCATACAACAGCAGGTATATGTGTCAGCCGGGATAAGAGAACTGCATCGGTAACAGGCATTTTCCCAAGGCTGAAAAGTCCAAACATGTTATTAACCTGCAATAGAACTGTATCAACAAAAGTATCATATATAGCGTATGTAACACTACCTATTCCGATTATCTCAATTACCCAATCATGCAATTTTTCATTCTGAGCCATATAGATTATAATTGCAAAGGCGGCAAAGATAACTGAATAAAGCATTGTAAAGGATATTACTCCCGAATACCTGAAGGTAACTCCAAGAAAAACAATGGCAATTGTTCCAATTATATATTTCTTAAATTTTGTGTTTTTAAGGAGCAAAATACCAATTGCAAACAATACACTCCCCAAGTAACCTCCATTTGCAATAAGAAAGGCTGCAAGCCAGCCCTTTGGCAATGAGGTAACATGCCCGCTCTCATTGAAATAGATGCTCAGGCCGGTAATACTTGATCCGGAAATAACTGCCATAAAGGCGTGCCCCAATTCATGCAGGAATACGGTAAAAAGCTTTATGGGCTTTATTATAACTGTGTTCCATAAGGCCATAAGCGCAATAAAAATGATTAATACTCTCCAGTTTTGCTTCATAATTTCTCCGTTCAGCACTTTTATGCCATGATATATTAGAACAGCTATTGGCAAATTGTGCTTTTATCTAAATTAAATTATAACCTGTCATATGTTAAAAGAAAAGATAGGGTGTTCTATTTCCAACCTTCCTTCAATAATGCTTAAAGAAAAAAATAACCCAAAATGCACATAGTTCAACATTTGGGTTATTGCATGCTATAGAATATAGCATGCAATAGCATATAGCAAGTTATACATATAGCATATAGAAAATGGTTTTACATCAGATATTTTTCTATATCCTGTTGCTTCAACCCCTTATGAAGTGCCATGTTAAGCCCGTTGGCTACCACCTTTGATACCCTGCTTATTATGTCGTCAATTTCTTTAGGGGTAACGATCAAATGCCCAACAAAGGGGTTCAGTGCTTGCTTTATCAGCTGATACTTTTCCTCTCTGTCAATGTTCTTCAGTGTATTATAAAAGCTTGAATCGGAGGGTGCTTCCTGCATCAGACTGTCTATAATCAAATCCATTGCATCATTAGTTAATGTTGCAGCATCGACTACAGTAGGAACACCTATCGCAACCACAGGCATTCCAAGGGTAGCCTTACTCAGTTCCATTCTTTTATTACCCACTCCACCCCCTGGCGCAATTCCGGTGTCTGCAATCTGAATAGTAGTACTTACTCTTTCCATGCTTCTTGCTGCCAATGCATCAATCGCTATTAGTGCATCGGGCTTTATCCTTTCTACTACTCCCTTGACTATTTCTCCGGTTTCAATACCGGTTATGCCCATAACCCCCGGGGATATTGCACAGACCGGACTTACACCTTCGTCCACATGCTCCGGTAGATATTCAAGCAGGTGCCTGGTAACCATCAGATTGGATATTACCTTGGGTCCCAATGCATCGGGAGTTACGTTCCAGTTACCAAGACCAACCACCAGTGTTGTAGAGTTTTCCTTTAAATTCAATATTGATTTCAACTCACTTGCCATAACATCAATAACTCTCTGATTAACTTCAGGATTATTGTCCTTTAGCTGTGGAATTTCCAAGGTTATATAGTTTCCCATTGGCTTTCCTATAGCCTGCTCTCCTGTGGGAGAAGTAATTCTGACCCTGGTTATCTTTACATCCTCATTCCCTGCATTTTCAACCTCAACTCCCGGCGGCGATTTGTGCTCCGCAGCTTGCTCCTTGGCTTCACTGCTGTTCATAAATATGTCATGAGCTTCAATTACAAGATCGGTACGCCTGTTGGATAAATTCACCATATATTACATCCTTTCAGTATTTCATTATTTAGGTATATTTGTATTATTTCAATAAAAGATATTTTTAGTATCGATATTTTTTCCATGAAAGAATTTTAGTATTGCAAGGTTTCAGAGCCCTACAAAGAAAAATTGTGGGTAAAAAGTGGGTAAAAAGTTAATTCCACAGATAGAAAAATAAGGGTTAATACTTGCAATTTAAAAAAGTTCATGGTAAAATATCATCTGTTATGGGCAAGAAGCGGTTTACAAACCGATTAAATATTATTGATTTTTTTTGCTCACTTATTATTTCATTTTTATTAGCACAAGCTTCTTCCACCCGGCGTGAAAGAAGAGCACACTAAGTGAAGATGACTAGCGAATATAGGCTCGCAGGAGGTGAATACATTGCCAAATATTAAATCTGCAATAAAAAGAGTAAAGGTTACTGAATCTAAGACTTTAAAGAATACTATCAGAAAGTCAGCTCTTAAGACTACTGTTAAGAAATGTAAAGAAGCTATTGCCAATGGTGAAGGTGCTGTTGAAGCATACAAGGCAACTACCAAGGCTTTGGATAAGGCTGCAGCTAAGAACTTACTCCATAAGAACACCGCTGCGAGAAGAAAGTCAAGATTAGCTAAGGCTATCAATGCAGCAAAATAATTATTTATGAATAATAAAACGAAAACTCAGGAGAGACCTGAGTTTTTTTGTTTGCTTTTATTTTCTGTTTTCTAAATAAATTCCACGAACACCTGATTTGCCAGATCAAGCCCAAGGTTTGTCAGCTTGACTCTGTTGTTTTCTATGTCTATAAGCTGCTTTTTCTTTAACCTTTCGAGTTTTGAACCGTAGGTCTCAAAAATGTTCTGATTGAATCTGTCCTCAAATCTCTCTTTACTGATACCGTCTATAAGCCTAAGTCCAAGGAACATATACTCCGACATCTTCTCGCAGAAATCTCTTACGTATCTCTCTTCAACGGGTTTCTGACCTTTCTCTAAATATTCAATATATCCCTCGATTGTTGCATGATTTTCAAATCTGATATCCTGTAAAAAGGAATGAGCCCCAGCACCCAAGCCCAGGTATTCAATACAGTTCCAATATATGAGGTTATGCTTGCATTGGTATCCCTCTTTAGCAAAATTGGAGAGCTCATAATGGTTATATCCTTTTTCCCTCAGAATATCAATTGCATAATGATACATTTCCCTGTCAAGCTCATCGTCCATCTCAATAAGCTTTCCGGCAGCTTTCAAATCTCCAAATTTCGTACCATCTTCTATCTTAAGATCATATGCAGAAATGTGAGTAATTCCAAGCTCAGTCAAGACATTGAGTGTATCCATCCAATCCTTAAGAGTCTGGCCGGGGATTCCGAATATAATGTCGGCATTTATGTTTCTAAAGCCTGCAGCCTGAGCCATTTTGACACTGTTAATAAATTCCTCGGTGGTATGTTTTCTCCCCAAATATTTCAGAAGGTTTTCCTGATAGGCCTGCAAGCCTATACTAATTCTATTGATACCGTATTGTCTGTATGCTTCAAGCTTCTTTTCAGTAAGTGTCCCCGGATTGCTTTCAATGGTTATTTCACATGACTCCGAAACATTATATTTTTCTCTGCAGGCGTCCAGTATTTCGCCTATGAACTTGTCATCTACACAGGATGGAGTTCCTCCTCCGATAAAAATGGTTCCAATCTGGTTAAAAATCATTTCCTCCCTGTACAAATCAATCTCTTTCTTCATGTCGGTAAAGTACTCCTCCACCAAATCCAATTTCCCGGTGTAGGAATTGAAATCACAATAATTACATTTTGAACCGCAAAATGGGACATGAATATAAAGACCGGTTTTATTCATAAGTGTCATGTCTTCATCTCCTTCTGGTTATATTTTAATCCCCATATTTTATACTACCATATCATCATATGGTATTCCAGATGAAGCTATACCAACAATTATCCGCTTAGCCTGTAAAAGTGGGTTCTTGGCACTGAGCGTTCTCATTTCTTCTATCAACTCAAGGTATATTTTAAAGAAAATATTTCCTGGAATTTATGATAAATATCGATAATTTTTTATCTATGTTACTGCAATTTCATATGGTATAATGATAAACATTCTGAACAATGGTGATTAGATAAATGAAAAATACGATTGAAAATTCTATAGATATAAGCAGCACAAAAGCCTTTTACAAAATGGCCTTTTCTTTGGTACTGCCAATGGCACTTCAAAACCTGAATAATGTGGGCATTTCTTCAGTAGACGTACTGATGCTTGGAAAGGTCAGTGAGACAGTTCTTTCAGCCGCATCTCTTGCAGGACAGGTGCAATTTATCATGATTCTCCTGTTCTTTGGATTGACCTCTGGTGCTGCGGTACTGACTGCCCAATACTGGGGTAAGGGAGACAAGGAAAGCATTATCAAAATAATGGGTATCTGTATGAGATTCTCAATATTAATTGCCTTATTCTTTACAGCGGCTGTACTCCTATTCCCCTCTCAGATAATGTCTATTTTTACAAACCAGCCACAGGTTATAGCTGAAGGGGCTAAGTATCTCAGAATTGTTTCTCTGTCCTACATATTTATGTCGGTGACAATGATTTATCTGAATGTTATGCGAAGTGTTGAGAGAGTGGTTGTATCAACAATTGTCTATCTTATTTCACTGGTAACAAATGTGTTAATAGCTGCAATTCTTATATTCGGTTTATTCGGTATGCCTCAAATGGGCATAAAGGGTGCCGCAATAGCAACCCTGGCTTCACGAGGTATAGAATTGCTATGTGTTATTATTTATGCGAATAAGTTTAATGATGTGCTGCACTTCAAGCTTTCAAGCCTCTTCACAAGAGACAAGCTGCTTTTTAAAGATTTTCTATATTATTCAATACCTGTTATTGCTAATGAATTGATGTGGGGCGCAGGTGTAGCAATGAATGCAGTTGTTATAGGACATCTGGAGGAATCAGTGATTTCTGCCAATGCTGTTGCTCAGGTTGCAAGACAGTTGGCTACCGTTATTTCCTTCGGGCTTTCCAATGCAACCGCAATCATGGTTGGTAAGGCAATAGGAGAAAACAATCTCGAAACCGCAAAGGATTATGCTAAACGCTTTATCAAGCTAAGTATACTGGCAGGCATCGGTGGTGCAATAGTAATATTAATCGCCAGACCTATAGCAATGTCGGCACTGAATCTAACCCCACATACAAATAATTACCTGTCAATGATGATGCTGGTCATGTCATACTTTGTTGTTGCTCAGGCCCTTAACACAACGCTGGTTGTAGGTGTATTCAGGGCAGGAGGCGATACTCGTTTCGGACTGTTTTTGGACGTATCCACAATGTGGGGCGGCTCCATTCTGGTGGGTGCATTAGCGGCCTTCATCTTTAAGTGGAGTGTACCAGTTGTCTATATAATTCTGATGAGTGATGAGATAATCAAGATACCGCTGACACTATACCGGTACAGGAGCCGCAAGTGGCTGAACAATGTAACGAGGTAAGCACGGCTGAATAATAATTATTAAGACGAAATATCTTTAATGAAAGCTGGTATTGCCTCTTTGAAATATAATCCACATTTTTGAAGCTCTGACATAACCCTTTGAACTCCTAACGGGAATTGAAACCAATCCTCCTTCTTGGTATCTTCAATATCTACGGGACAAACATAAAAATCTGTATCAGGATAAGCCCAGGAATAAAACATCAGGCATCTTCTGGCATGAAAGGACTTACAACATATTATAGCCGTTTTAACATTTATTCCTAAAGAGTCGGTGACCTTTCTGGACATGAAGGCGTTATCATAGGTGTAGCTGGCACAATTTTCAAGGAGTATAGCACCCTCGTCAACTCCATTATTTACAAGCACCGATTTCATAAAATCCCATTCTGTTTCAAACGTCCCGCCATATAGTTCCGTTTTTGCCTGAGTTCCGGGAAAACAACCTCTTTTGGGGCTATACTTCCCTGAGGGCAGGATTAATGG
>JAEZIV010000146.1 GCA_023436515.1 Bacillota bacterium | reverse complement strand
TCTTAAAAGCTGATTATACTTTGCTACTCTGTCAGTTCTTGATGGAGCACCGGTCTTAATCTGACCTGAGTTTGTTGCAACAGCAATGTCTGCAATTGTTGCATCCTCCGTCTCACCTGATCTATGTGAGGTTACAGCAGTATATCCTGCTCGATTGGCCATCTGAATTGCATCTAAAGTTTCAGTCAAGGTGCCTATTTGGTTTACTTTAATGAGAATTGAGTTTGCAACACCCATTTTTATTCCCTTTTCAAGTCTTCTTGTGTTTGTAACAAAGAGGTCATCTCCAACAAGCTGAATTCTCTTTCCGAGCTTGTCAGTCAGCATTTTCCAGCCTTCCCAATCCTCTTCGGAAACTCCGTCTTCAATGGAAATAATGGGGTACTTGTCACACAAATCAGACCAATACTGAACCATTTCTTCTTTTGATTTTCTTATATTTGTTTTCCAGAAGAAATAGGATCCATCCTCTTGATACATCTCAGTTGCCGCAGCATCAATGGCAATTCTAAAGTCATCCCCCGGCTTAAAGCCCGCTTTGACAACAGCTTCTAGTATAACCTGGATTGCCTGCTCATCAGTTTCAAGATTTGGAGCAAAACCACCTTCATCACCAACAGCAGTACTAAGGCCCTTACCTTGGAGTACCTTTTTGAGATTATGAAATACTTCTGCACACATCCTCAGGGCTTCCTTGAAGCTTTCGGCTCCAACAGGCATTATCATAAATTCCTGAATATTTACACTATTATCTGCATGCTTTCCGCCATTAATAATATTCATCATTGGGACTGGCAAGGTCTTTGCGTTAACTCCGCCTATATACTGGTATAAACCCAGTCCTAGTGCCTCAGCTGCAGCCTTAGCAACCGCTAGTGAAACACCAAGTATTGCATTTGCTCCAAGTCTTTCTTTGTTTGGAGTTCCATCCAGCTCTATCATCAGCTTATCTATTGCAACCTGATCAAAAACATTCATTCCTTCAACTTCAGGGGCTATAATATTGTTTACGTTTTCGACAGCAGTTTCAACACCTTTACCCATATATCTATCACTGTTTCCGTCTCTGAGTTCTATAGCTTCAAAGGCACCGGTTGACGCTCCGGATGGTACTGAAGCTCGTCCCACGTACCCCCCCTCAGCAATAATCTCAACCTCAACAGTCGGATTGCCTCTTGAATCAATTATCTCTCTTGCAAATACACTTTCTATAGGTATATATTGTTTCATAACAACTTCTCCCTTCAAGGTAATTCTTAGTATTTAGAATAACATCGCAATATTATCATTGTAAACATTTCCCTAAATAGGTTGGCTACGTTAGGAAATAGCTCATTTTTTCCATATACCCTTTTATTCACAACAATAAATATTATATGTAAAATCCTACTTTACATACAAAAAATAAAGCAGATTTAATTATACTAAGTATTTACCCAATAAACCATGAATAAAACATTCTACCCTTTATCAAATACTATTGCTTGTTTTCCGCGAACCACTGTAGGATTAACTCATCAAGCCTCTTGTTAATGTACATGAGCTCAGGGTCATCACTGATACCTGCTTTATCAATATAATCATAAAGCTTTTCTCTCATCTCCAGTATTTCCTCGGACAGCTTCTTATTAATCATCATCTCGCATCCTCCACATGAGTCGGTACATTTACAGCCTTAAAAGACAACATACATATAAGTCAGGCAGGGGAATTACATTTCCATATTATGCATAATTAGAAAGCATTTGTACAATTATATATATTTTAGCGTATAATTCGTTCATATTCAACAATAATTTAGAATAATTTGTTCGTTTTGTGTGAATTGAAATGGTCATCATGATATATTATTACTTGGGAGGCATAATATGGGATTTGGTGACAGATTAAAAGAACTAAGAGAAGAAAGAGGAATGACTCAAAAGGAACTTGGCAAAATAATAAATATTTCTGACAGAGTAATCGGATATTACGAAGCTAATAACAGATTCCCTAAGGATGAGTATGTATTAAAAAAGCTGGCTGATTTTTTTGAAGTCTCAATCGACTATCTGGTGGACCGTACTTCAGTTCGTAAATCTGATTATTATATTGCCGAGACAAAAGCTACATACAATGTCGATATTAATGATTTGCCTGATGAAGCAGTAACCCGTGTAAAGGAATATATTGAGTTAATGCGCTTAAAATATACCACTGCAGGAAACAAATCCGGCAATTATGAGCAAAAGTAAAGTATAATACTAAACTCAACATAATACCGGTGTTATTTTAGCCATTTTCGCCTGTAAAACTGGTTTCTATACTCCATCGGAGTATAGTGTTTCCTTTCGAAACACATCTGTAAAATTGCTCTAGGAAGAAAAAGCGAGATACTCTGCAGTCTCGCTATTTTTATAGCCTCCATACTCTAACAGGCTTTGAGCATATTTAATTTTCCGCTTTTGAATATATACGCTGACTGTCAGCCCTGTCTCTTTTTTGAACAGCTTTATAATGATGATTAGGAT